>NZ_JBSFPS010000169.1:0-21619 GCF_053588315.1 Streptosporangium sp. NPDC003464
TCCCCTCCCCCCCCCTGCTCTTCTCTCCCTCTCTCATTTTGTGGCGCGCGCCCCCCCCCGCCGGGCCCCCCGCCTCTCTGTTTTCCCGCTCTCCACCTCTCCGTGTCCCCTCCTTTCCCGCTCTCCGTCTCCCTCCGGTCTTCTCCGGGTTCTCCGTCTCTCCCGGCTCCCCGGATGACCCTTCCGGTCGATCGGCCTGCTCGGATCGGGCACCATCGAGGGCATGACCTGTGTTCCTCCCGGATCCGGCTGGCCGGACGACCCCGCGCGGCCGGACACCCCCGTCGCCCATGACCCCTCGGAGGTGAGCGCGCTCGCGGGAGCGAGCCGTACGCTCGCCGAACTCACCGCCCGGCAGTCGGTCTGCCGGGCCTGCCCGCGCCTGGTGGAGTGGCGCGAGGAGGTCGCGGCCGTCAAGCGGCGGGCGTTCGCCGCGGAGACCTACTGGGGACGGCCCATCGCGGGGTGGGGTGAGGAGCGGCCGGAGGTCCTCATCGTCGGCCTGGCCCCCGCCGCGCACGGGGGCAACCGCACCGGCCGCATCTTCACCGGCGACCGCAGCGGGGACTGGCTGTTCGCCTCGCTCCACCGGACGGGCCTGGCCGCGCAGGAGACCAGCGTCCACGCCGGCGACGGGCAGCGGCTCATCGGCGCGCGCATGGTGGCGGCCGTCCGGTGCGCTCCGCCGGCCAACAAGCCCGAGCCGTCGGAGCGGGCCGCCTGCTTCCCCTGGCTGAGCCGGGAGGTGGCGCTGGTCGCCGACAGCGTGCGGGTGGTGGTGGCGCTGGGAGGCTTCGCCTGGCAGGCGGTCTGGCCCGCGTTGAAGGAGGCCGGATACGACCTGCCGCGCCCGAGGCCGCCCTTCGGGCACGGCGCCGAGGTGGAGATCACCCGTAACGGGACCCCGGCCCGTCTTCTCGGGTGCTACCACCCGAGCCAGCAGAACACTTTCACCGGCCGGGTGACCGCCGAGATGCTTGACCAGCTCTTCACCAGGGCAAACGTCCTACGTAGCTTGTGAACTCGATCACAAAGAGAATCTTGGCCGGTTTTTTGGGGAGAAGGGAGACTGTTTCCCCTGATTCGGGAAAGTTTCGCGCAAATTGCCCGAGGGGTGCATGGCGCGACCCCGGAGGCGGACGTATGCTTGTGAAAGCTTTCACAAAGCCTTGGACCTAAGGATGGCGCCGAAGTGAACCGCAACTCCAAGCACATCGTGGTCGTCGGTGGGGGCTACGTCGGTCTCTACACCGTGCTGCGTCTGCAGCACACGCTCCGCAAGGAACTGCGCGACGGCAGCGTTCGCATCACTGTCCTCACCCCCGAATCCCACATGACCTACCAGCCCTTCCTCCCCGAGGCGGCGGCGGGAAACCTCTCGCCCCGGCACGTGGTGGTCCCGCTCCGCCGGGTTCTCAAGAAGGCGACGATCCTCAACGGCAAGGTCTCCAAGGTCAACCACGCGGACAAGTCGCTCACCTTCGCGCCGAACGTCGGCACGCCGCACGAGATCGGCTACGACATCGTCGTCATGGCGGCCGGCTCGATCTCCCGCACGCTCCCCATCCCCGGCCTCGCCGACGCCGCGATCGGCTTCAAGACGGTCGGCGAGTCGATCGCGCTCCGCAACCGGGTGCTCGAGCTCCTCGACCGGGCCGAGTCCGACGACAACGACGCCCTGCGCCGCCGGGCGCTGACGTTCGTCGTGATCGGTGGCGGCTTCGCGGGCGTCGAGGCGCTCGCCGAGCTGGAGGACATGGCCGTCGACGCCGTCCGCTACTACCGCACCGTCTCCCGCAAGGACATGCGCTGGATCCTCGTCGAGGCGACCGACCGCATCCTCCCCGAGGTCGGCCCCGAGATGGGCAAGTGGACCGCCGAGCAGCTCCGCGAGCGCGGCATCGAGGTCAAGATGAACACCCGGCTGGAGTCCTGTGAGGGCGGTCTGGTCAAGCTCTCCGACGGGGAGGAGTTCGAGTCGGCGACCATCGTGTGGACCGCCGGCGTGAAGCCCAGCCCCGTCGTCAACGCCGGTGACCTGCCGTTGGACGAGCGCGGCCGGATCAAGACGACCACCCGCCTGACGGTGGCCGGGGTCGAGGACGCCTTCTCCGCCGGAGACGTGGCCGGGGTGCCCGACATGACCAACCCCGGCCAGTACTGCGCGCCCAACGCCCAGCACGCCGTACGGCAGGCCAAGGTCCTCGCCGACAACATCACCCGCCGCCTCCACGGGCAGGAACTGGTCGACTACCGGCACAAGTACGTCGGATCGGTCGCCGGTCTGGGCCTCCACAAGGGCGTCGCCAACGTCTACGGGGTCAAGCTTCGCGGATTGGCTGCGTGGTTCATGCACCGCACCTACCATCTGTCGCGGGTGCCTACTCTCAACCGCAAGGTCCGTGTGATGGCGGACTGGACCCTGGCGCTGTTCTTCAAGCGGGAGACCGTCTCGCTCGGAGAGATCGAGGCTCCGCGCACGGAGTTCCGCGAGGCGGCGACGACCTGAGTCCCGGGCGCCCGCAGGTGGGAAACCGCTGGGTCCTCGTCAGGGTCTGTTGCTGACCGTCATGCTCGCCCCTTGAGCCCCAGCCCGAGCCGGGAGGGGGCCGGGGGTGGGCTTGTCTGCGATCACCGTGCTGGGAGTGGACAGACCGGGAACGATCGCCGAGGTGACCGCGGTGCTCGCCGGGTGCGGGGCGAACGTCGAGGAATCGGCGGTGGCGCTGCTCGGCGGCCACGTCGCGATGATGATGCTGGTCTCCGGCCGGCTGCCACCGCCCTCGGCCTTCCCCGGGATGGCCGTCACCGTGACCGGGGTCGAGTCCCGCCGTGACCTCGACCGTGCCCCGGAGGGTCTCGGCTACGTCCTCACCCTCCACGGCCCCGACCGTCCCGGCGTCATCTCCGCGGTCAGCGCGGTGCTCGCCGGCGCCGGCGGCGACATCACCGGGATGACGACCCGCCTCTGCGGCCGGCTGTACGTCCTGGTCGCGGACGTGCGGCTGCCGGAGGCGGTGGACGTGGCCGACCTGATGTGCCGTCTGGCCGCGGTGGCCGCCGACCTCGGCTCCCGGATGGCCTTCCGCCCCGCCGAGTCGGAGGTGCTGTGACGGGCCGGAGGCGCTGTGCCGGGTGCCCCCGCGCGGCGGGAGGCGGCGGCGCCGTACGGCAGGCCGGGGACGGCGGCGCCGTACGGCGGGGTGGGGACCGCGGCGCTGTGCGGGCCGGGGACGGCGGCGCCGTACGGCGGGGCGGCGCAGGGGCATGACCGGCACCGCCCGGGAGCTGATCATCGCCCCGCACCCCGTGCTGACCGCCCAGGCGCTCCCCGTCGACCCCGCCGACCCCCTGGTCGTCTCCGCGGCGGCCGACCTCCTGGCCACCATGCGCCGGGTGCGGCACTGCACGGGCCTGGCCGCGCCGCAGATAGGGCTGGGCTGGCGGCTGCTCTCCGTCGACGTCTCCCTCCACCCCGGGGCCCGCTCCTGCGCGGGGGAGCTGGTCATGGCCAACCCCCGCCTGGTGGCCGCCTCCCGATGGGAGCCCACTCGCGAGGGGTGTCGGTCCGTGCCCGGCCTGGCCGGGGACGTCCTGCGGGCCACCCGCATCACCGTCCGGGGCGAACGCCCCGGCAGCGGCGCTCCCGTCACCGTCGACGCCGACGCCTTCGAGGCCCGCTGCATCCAGCACCAGCTCGACCATCTCGACGGTGTGCTGTTCCTCGACCGCCTCGTCCATTCATGGGCGGTCCACCGTATGGGGCCGATGGTGGAGCAGGCCAGAAGTGGATGACAAGCGTGTTATGCGGTTATTAAGGTTTTTATGGCTTAAAACGGTATCCCGTCCGCCCGTTCCGCCGTCGCCTCCGGGGCCTGAGAGGCGGGCCGCGGGACATGATCCGTGTGACGCCTGATACGAAGTTGTGCTCCTCGGATGAGTGGTCCGTTACGTATGATTACGGCGTCCCCGTAGCCCAACGGCAGAGGCAAACCCCTTAAAAGGGTTCGAGTGAGGGTTCGAGTCCCTCCGGGGGCACTGACGGTTATCAGCTGGTTCAGGCCCGTGACCGGATATGGGCACGGGCCTGTCCGTGCACCGATCTCCCCGGGCCGCTCGGGCGGCCGCCCGCCGGAGGGGCTGACCACCCCTGGGCCGGCCCGACGGACGGGCGGCGATTGCGGTGCGAGAGGTGGGAACCCGGCGGACAGGCCGTTCGTTGGATCATTCGGCGGTAGCCGTACGGCCACATGGATCAGGCAGACATGGATATCAACACGATACGGCCGTGTGACAACCGATCTAATACGCTGATCGCGTAGGTCGCAGCGTGGAGGCAGCGATGGAGAGTAAGAACCCCGTATTCAGTCGGCAGTCCAAGGGGTACCAGCAGTCGTGGGGATCGCCGACCCCCACCCCTGACCAGCTTCAGGGCATGTACGACAGGCCGGCGTACGCACCCCCCGCACAGCGGACCATGACGATCGACGACGTGGTGGTGCGCGGCTTCATCACCCTGGGCACCCTGACCGTCTCGGCCGCCGTGGCCTGGGCGCTCAACCTCGGCATCGGCGCGATGATCGCCGGCGTGCTCGTCGGCCTGGTGCTCGGTCTGATCATCTCGTTCAAACAGAGCATGAACCCGGCGCTGATCCTCGGTTACGCGGTCTCCTACGGTGTCGCCGTCGGTGTGGCCAGCCACATCTACAACGACCGGTTCAGCGGCATCGTCTTCCAGGCGGTGGTCGGCACGGCCCTCGCCTTCGCCGCCACACTCGTCGTGTATTCGCTGCGCATCGTCCGTGTCACGCCGAAGTTCACCAAGTTCGTCGTGGCGGCGGGCCTGGGCCTGATGGGGCTCATGCTCGTCAACTGGGTCGCGACCTTCTTCATCGCCGACGGCATCGGCATCCGCTCCGGCGGCGCCCTGGCCTACGTGTTCAGCATCGCCGCGATCCTCGTCGGGTGCTTCTTCCTGCTGCTCGACTTCGACTCGGTCGAGCAGGGCGTGCGCGCCGGCGCCCCGGAGAAATACTCCTGGCTGATGGCCTTCGGCCTGACGGTCACCCTGGTCTGGATCTACCTGGAGATCCTCCGTCTGCTGAGCTACTTCTCCAGCAGCGACTGAGCGTAGGCGAGAGCCCCCGTCGGAGTGTCTCCGGCGGGGGTTTCTTCTTGCTCAGGAGGCGGGGGTTTCTTCTTGCTCAGGATGGGAACGCCGGTGAACGAGAAGCCACCAATGAGCGACGAATCATCACCGATGACCAGCTAGTGAGGGCTTGCTATCTGCGGACTCGTGATGCACTGTCGAGCAAAGGAGCCCTATCCGTGGAGGTGCCCATGTCGTTGAACCACTCGATGGAGACGCAGAGCAAGCTGATCGCAAGGGTCCCGGACATCACGGGACGCGCACTCCCAGAGTGGTTCCAGGCTATCGACAACGGCCCGTCTTTCCTGCGCTGCGACGAGCGTGCCAACTGGCTCGCCGACGAGCACGGGCTGACCCATGGCTACGCCGCCGCCATCGTGCACGAGCACGAGCGCCACCGCCGCAGCCGTCACTTGTAAGCCGCCTACCTTCTGAAGGGCCCGCGCCCCGTCCAGCGGCGCGGGTCCTCGCACGCGCGAGCACGGCCTCCACATACCTGATCTTCGCGTGGGTGAGCGTGCATGATGGTGCCATGGATCTCGACAAGGCACGTAACTTCATCCGCGACAACCATCACGCGGTTCTGCTGACCCGGCACGCCGACGGGCGGCCGCAGATGTCCCCGGTCACCGTAGGGGTCGACGCCGAGGGGCACGTGATCGTCAGCACCAGGGAGACCGCGGCGAAGGTCCGTAACCTCCGCAGGGACCCCCAGGTGGCGCTCTGCGTGACGACCGACGCCTTCTACGGCGAGTGGATCCAGATCGAGGGCACCGCGGAGATCGTCTCGCTGCCCGAGGCGATGGAACCCCTGGTCAGTTACTACCGTGACATCTCCGGCGAGCACCCCGACTGGGACGACTACCGCAGGGCCATGGAGCGGGACAGGCGGGTGATCCTGAGGATCGAGATCACCCGTGCCGGTCCCGACGTCCACGGGTGACTAGCTGAGGCGCTCCAGGACCATGGCCATGCCCTGGCCGCCGCCCACGCACATGGTCTCCAGACCGATCGACCTGTCGTGGAACCGGAGGCTGTTGATCAGCGTGGAGGTGATCCGGGCACCGGTCATGCCGAACGGGTGGCCCACCGCGATGGCGCCGCCGTTGACGTTGAGCCGGTCGAGGTCGATGCCGAGGTCCTGGTAGGACGGGATGACCTGGGCGGCGAAAGCCTCGTTGATCTCGACGAGGTCCACGTCGCCGATGGACATGCCCGCCCGGGCCAGGGCCTGCTTGGAGGCCTCGACCGGGCCCAGGCCCATGATCTCGGGTGACAGGCCGGTCACGCCGGTGGAGACGATCCGGGCGAGCGGGGTGATGCCGAGTTCGGCGGCCCTGGTGTCGCTCATCACGATCACCGCGGCGGCGCCGTCGTTCAGCGCGCAGCAGTTGCCGGCGGTGACCGTCCCGTCCGGGCGGAAGACCGGCTTGAGCTGCGAGACCGCCTCGTAGGTGGTGCCCGCGCGAGGGCCGTCGTCCTTGCTGACCACGGTCCCGTCGGGCAGGGTGACCGGGGTGATGTCGCTCTCCCAGAAGCCGTTGGCGATGGCCTTCTCGGCCAGGTTCTGGGACCGGACGCCGAACTCGTCCTGCTCCTGGCGGGAGACGCCCTTGAGCCCGGCCAGGTTCTCCGCGGTCTGGCCCATCGCGATGTAGACGTCGGGCACCGCGCCGTCCTCGCGCGGGTCGTGCCAGACGCCGCCGCCGCCCTCGGCGGCCCTGGCCGAACGGGCGCGGGCCTCGTCGAACAGCGTGTTCTGTGTGTCGGGCAGCGAGTCGGAGTTGCCCGTGGCGAAGCGGGAGACGCACTCCACGCCCGCCGAGACGAACACGTCGCCCTCGCCCGCCCTGATCGCGTGCAGGGCCATCCTGGTGGTCTGCAGCGAGGACGAGCAGTAGCGGGTGATGGTGGTGCCGGGCACGGTGTCCAGCCCGAGCAGGGTGGAGACCACGCGGGCCATGTTGAATCCCTGCTCCCCGCCCGGCAGGCCGCAGCCCAGCATCAGGTCGTCGATGGTGGCCGGGTCGAGCTGCGGGACCTTGGCCAGCGCGGCCTTGATCATCTGCACGGTCAGATCGTCGGGGCGGATGTCCTTGAGGGACCCCTTGAAGGCGCGTCCGATCGGCGAGCGCGCGGTCGCGACGATGACTGCCTCGGGCATGTGGCTCTCCTGGGTTCGTTGGTCGCTCCTCATGCGGAGGTTACCGCGCGGTAGCTCGGATGCCACGCCCCGGGGCGGGATGAAACAGAACTTTGTACGGCGCGCACCGGGGCCCCGCCCGGAGATGGGACCCGTCACGGGGAGCGCCGCCCCGGCCGGGCCGGCCCGGAGTGTGCCGGCCGTGTCTGCTCCGCGCGTCAGCCTTACATGCCCGGCGCGGTGCCGGTACCCGCTCCGTGCGTCAGCCGTACATGCCCGGCGCGGTGCCGGTGCCGTCCTTGATCCCGTGCAGGCCACCCCGCTCGTCACGCCACGTCCGCCAGCCGTCCTGGCTGCCGGTGAACCAGGCCGGCGGGGCGCCGGAGCCCGCGACCTTCCTGCCGTCGGCCAGCTCGAACTCGCACAGCGAGGCGACCGAGTAGAAGCCCGGGTTCTGGCCCTTGAGGGCGAGGGGTTTGGGGTCGGTGACGCAGAAGGACCAGCCCCGCGCGTCCTTGACCTCGGCGTTCTGGCCGGTGGCCAGGTCGAAGGCGCTGCCCGGCCTGCCGTGCTTGAGGAAGCCGAGCCTGTCCATCCGGGCGGGGAAGGCCAGCCACCAGCCCGAGTCGGGGACCTGGGTGGCGGGGATCTGGCCGAGGACCCGGCCGCTCTCGGCGTCGAGCCGGGCGAAACCGCCGTACTGGCCCTGCTGGTCGACCGGGCGGACCACCGGTGCGTAGCCGGGGCTGCCGCTGGGGTAGACGCGCACCACCGAGGGGCGGATCCAGTTGACCGTGCCGTCGGCGAGCTTGACGGAGAACAGGCCGAAGGCGGAGACCTTCTCCGTCTCCGGGTGGGTGTAGGGGGCGACGTAGCCGATGAGGTTGTCGGCCGTCGCGCCGAACGACCAGCCGCCCGACATGTCGACCCCGGCGCCGAGGGGCTGCTCGACGGGGAGCCGCCAGCCGGCCTTCCCGGTCTTCAGGTCGTAGGACTCCAGGACGGGGTGCTGGGCCAGGCGCAGGAGGACCACGCGGGAGGCGTCGGACCACTCGACCTCGGCGATGCCGGGGAGCTTCCACATCAGCCGGCCGGTGGCGGGGTCGAGCACGACGACCCGGGCCGTGGCGAGGGCGGTCTGCTCCGACAGGCACACGAACGCCCCGCACCGCTGCGGCCCGAACGTGGAGTGCACCGGGCGGGTCCACTTCTGCGCGCCGGTCCTCGCGTCACGGGCGATGAGCGTGGCGTTCCAGCGGCCCCGCCTGGCGGGGTCGATCGCCACCGCGACGGCCTGGCCCGGCCCGGTCTCGACGATCGCCGGCGCCGGGATCCCCATCCCCGGCAGACGGCCCGCCATGGTCGCGGGGTGGGCCCACAGCTTCTTGCCCGAGGCGAGGTCGACGGCCACCGTCTCCAGGGCGCCGTCGGGCCTCATGGAGGTCGTCATGGCGACCCCGCCGGCGGCGGTGGTGCGGCTGACCGCGTTCACCTCGGTGTTGTGCCAGGTGGGATGGGCCGGTGTGGCCGCTTCACTGCCGGAGCAGCCGGCCAGGGCCAGAGCTCCGGCGAGCACCAGGGCCGGTTTCGCGTGAGGCCAGATCACGGGCATTCCACTCCAAGGTCGGCGAGAGGGTCACGACTTCGCCGCGGAGGGTAACCGGGTTCAGGCGTCGTGAGGCGGCGCCCCTGGCCTCCGGCGGAACATCGTCACCCACCGTCCGTGGGGTCCGGTTGCTCGGCCGGCGACGCGGGTCGCGGAGACCTCGGTGCCGGGTTCCTCCGCGGCCATAGCCGCCGCGAGGTAGATCGACTCACTGCGCCGGACCCGTGGTTCGGGCCACAGTCCCAACGCACTGCCTACAGAAGGTAGCACCGCGTAAGCAACCTGTAGATAACCTTGGACAGATGGATGGAAACGATCCGGTCCGAACATTTCGGCTGGGTTTGCATCGAATTCCGCCCCCAGCAGGTCCGCGAAGGCCACCGTCCGCCCGCCCGCCTCGACCACGGCGACCGTCTGCGCGGCGGCGAGCTGGCGGCTCCAGCGCCGGGTCACCCAGCGCAGCGGCTGCACGATCGGCCGGACCGTGCCGAGGTCGGGACAGGTGCCCACGACGACCTCGGCCCCCGCCTCGCGCAGCCGCCGCACGGCCTTCTGCAGATGCCGTACGGCCTGCGCGGGCAGCGTCTGGGTGGTGACGTCGTTGGCGCCGATGAAGATCACCGCTATCTCGGGGTCGGCCTCGAGCGCCTGGTCCACCTGCTCGCCCAGCTCGGCGGAGGCCGCGCCCGACTTGCCGACCACGGTCAGCCGCACCGGCCGCTCGGCGACGACGGCCAGCCCCGAGGCGATCAGCACGGCCGGGGTCTCCGCGGGGTCGGTGGTGCCCAGGCCGACCGAGGTGGAGTCGCCGAGCATGACCATCCGGATCGGCTCGCCCGGGAAGTCGCCGTAGAGCCCGTCCGACGGCGGTCCCTCCATGCCGTGCGGGCGGCCGACGATCCGGCGGGCCACCAGCGCCTCGGCGAGCAGCACACCGTAGGTGGCCACTCCGAGCGCGGTGAGCCCGCCACCGCCCACGGCCGCTGCGGCCGCTATGCGCCGGGCGGCCCGCGCCGCCCCCGGTGTCCAGGTCACGTGGTGTTGCTCCCTCGATGCGGCGCGGCGGTAGCGTTGCCTTGAAACTAGCCGAGCCCCACCCACCCCCAGGGGATCTCGGCGCCCAACACAACAAGCTGACAGAGCTTTGGTATTTCGAGGTGATCACCCGGTGCGCGTACATGATTCACTCGTGGAGCTGATGGGCAACACTCCACTCGTCCGGCTGCACAATGTGTCGGCGGGGCTGCCGGCCCAGGTGCTGGCCAAGGTGGAGTATTTCAACCCGGGCGGCTCGGTGAAAGACCGGATCGCGGTGCGGATGATCGACGCCGCGGAGAAATCGGGCGAGCTGCGCCCCGGGGGCACGATCGTGGAGCCCACGTCGGGCAACACGGGGGTCGGCCTGGCCATCGTCGCGCAGCAGCGGGGCTACAAGTGCCTGTTCGTGGTGCCCGACAAGGTCGCCCAGGACAAGATCGCGGTCCTGCGCGCCTACGGTGCCGAGGTCGTGGTCTGCCCGACGGCGGTCTCGCCCGACCACCCCGACTCCTACTACTCCGTCTCCGACCGGCTGGCCAGGGACACGCCGAACGCCTGGAAGCCGGACCAGTACTCCAACCAGAACAACCCCGACAGCCACTACCACTCCACCGGCCCGGAGATCTGGGAGCAGACCGAGGGCCGGATCACCCACTTCGTGGCTGGCGTCGGCACGGGCGGCACGATCAGCGGCACCGGCCGCTACCTCAAGGAGGTCTCCGGCGGCCGGGTGAAGATCATCGGCGCCGATCCGGAGGGCTCGGTCTACTCCGGCGGCACCGGACGGCCCTACCTGGTGGAGGGGGTCGGCGAGGACATCTGGCCGGCCACCTACGACACCACGATCTGCGACGAGATCATCGCCGTCTCCGACAAGGACTCCTTCGGCATGACCCGCCGCCTGGCCCGCGAGGAGGCGCTGCTGGTGGGCGGGTCCTGCGGCATGGCGGCGGTCGCGGCGCTGCGCGTGGCCAAGCAGGCCGGGCCGGACGACGTGGTCGTGGTGCTGCTGCCCGACGGCGGCCGGGGCTACCTGTCGAAGATCTTCAACGACGACTGGATGGCCGACTACGGCTTCCTGACCACCTCCAGCGACGAGGGCCTGGTCAAGGACGTGCTGACCCGCAAGGGCTCGGGCATGCCGGAGTTCGTGCACACCCACCCGCACGAGTCGGTGGACACGGCCATCTCCATCATGCGGGAGTACGGCGTGTCGCAGCTCCCGGTGATGAAGGAGGAGCCGCCGGTCATGGCCGCCGAGGTGGTCGGCTCGATCCTGGAGCGCGACCTGCTCGCCGCCCTCTCCCGCGGCCGGGTGCGGCCCAACGACCCGCTGGCCGGCCACATGTCCCAGCCGCTGCCGATGATCGGCGCGGGCGAGCCGGTCTCCATGGCGGTCGAGGCGCTGGAGAAGGCCGACGCCGCGGTCGTCCTCGACGACGGCAAGCCCGTCGGGCTGCTCACCCGGCAGGACCTGCTGGCCTTCCTCGCCAACCACTAGTCAGACGGGAAACTCCGCCAGCACCTCCCAGGCTCCCTCGGGGGTGGGGCCGGCGACCAGGCGGCCGCCGAGCGCCTCGACGCGCTCGGCCATGCCCACCAGGCCGAACCCGCCGCCCAGCCGGGAGACCCTGGTGTCGGAGGCCGAGCCGTAGTTGCGCACGCGCAGTCGCACCGTGCCCGTCACGCGGCCCGGCCGGATCCGCGGATCCGGCCTGCCGTTCGGGGAGCGCCGGCCGGGTCCGGCCGGCCCGTCGGGGGCGGCGATCAGCCGCAGGTCCGCCTCCACCCAGCCGGTGCCCGGGGCGTGCCGCCGGACGTTGGTGAGCGACTCCTGCAGGACCCGGTGGAGGGTGGTCATCACCTCCGGGGCCAGGGTCTCGTCGTCGATGCCCTGGCCGATGTCGAAGGCGACCCGGGGGCCGCCGGCGGAGAAGCGCTCCACCAGCGTGCGCATGTCGACGAGCCTGCTGCCGGGGGAACGGGCGGCCTCGTCCTCCGCCCGCAGCACGCTCACCAGGCGGCGCATCGAGGTGAGCGCGTCGGCGCCGGCGTTGGCGATCGCCTCCAGCGAGGGGACCACGGCCTCCGGCTTCTGCTCGGCGACGACCTTGGCCGCCTGCGCCTGGACGACGATCCCGGTGATGTGGTGGGCGACCAGGTCGTGCAGCTCCCTGGCGAGCTCCAGGCGTTCGGCCCGCCGTACGGAGTTCACCGCCTCCCTGCGCCGCTCCAGTTGGAAGCGGAGGTAGGCGCCGACCGCGGCGGCGACGGACCAGCCGACGAAGATGAGGAAACCGGCGGCCACGGACTCGTTGCCATGGTTCGTCCGCCCCGCCGCCGTCTCCAGCACGATCATCGAGGCGACGGAGAACAGCGCGGCCCGCCTGATCGGCTCGATCCAGCGCAGCCCGCCGATGGTCAGGATCAGCAGCGATCCCGTCTCGGCCACCCCCGGGAACCCGCGGCCGCCGGTGGCCCCGATGACCAGGGTGCAGGTGAGCGACAGCACCAGGACGGCGACGAACCCGCCGACCCGCCTCGTGCGGCGCCACAGCACGGCCAGGATGCCGGCGAGGCCGCACAGCGGGCTCAGCCACATCGCCCAGCCGCCGTCCGACACCGCCGCCGCGAGGTCGACCATGAGCAGCAGCGAGAGCCACCCGATGAGCGCGAACTCGCTGAGCCGCTGGATCCAGTAAACGACGCGATGTGTTTCACCCACGACCCACGAGCCTAAGCCTCCCGGCTGAATGACATATCAACCGTTCGGCCGACCCGTCCGCCCCCGGACCGGCCCTTCAGCGGAGGCGGGGCGGGGGGCCCGCCACCGATGCTTGAGGTGTCGAAGGGGAGAGGGAAATGACCGTCATCGGGATCATGTTGCTGGCCGCCGGACTCGTGGTCGTGGTGTCTCTGGCACTCGCGGACCCCGTCCTGCTGTCGCGCATCAACGGGGAGCCCGCCGAGGGCGCCAGCGGCCGCCACATCCAGGTCCCGCAGGTGGCCGCCGGCGGAGAGGTCGTGCGGCTGCGGCCGCGCCTGGTGGACAGCCGCGAGCCCCAGGCGGCCTGACCGGTGGACCGCCGCCCGGTCCGGCCCGTACGGCGGGCCGTCCGGCCGGAGCGGTCTGTACGGCGGGCCGTCCGGCCGGAGCGGAGAACAGCGAGTCCCGGGCGGTCCGGTCGGTGGCCGTCCGGCTGGAGCGGACAACCGCGAACCCCGGGCGGCCTGATCGGTGGCCGTCCGGCACCGCGGCCCCCTCATGCTGCCGCATGGCGCAGGCGGTTTTACGAGTAGCGTTGGCGGTATGAGTGAAGGATTCGAGACGCTTGCCATCCACGCAGGTCAGGAGGCCGAGCCCCACACGGGGGCGGTCGTCCCGCCGATCTATGCAGTGTCGACGTACAAGCAGGACGGCGTGGGCGGGCTGCGCGCCGGGTACGAATACAGCCGGTCGGCCAACCCGACCAGGACCGCCCTGGAAGAGGCCATGGCCGCCGTCGAGGGCGGCACCAGGGGCCTGGCCTTCGCCTCCGGCCTGGCGGCCGAGGACGCCGTGCTCCGCACGGTCTGCAAGCCGGATGACCACGTCATCATCCCGAACGACGCCTACGGCGGCACCTACCGGCTGTTCTCCAAGGTGCACGCGCGCTGGGGCCTGCGCTACGACCCGGCGCCGCTCGGCAACCTGAGCGCGGTCGCGGCCGCCATGACCCAGAAGACCAAGATCGTATGGGTGGAGACGCCCACCAACCCGCTGCTCGGCATCGCCGACATCGCGGCCCTGGCCGAGCTCGCGCACGACAACGGCGCGCTGCTGGTGGTCGACAACACCTTCGCCTCGCCCTACCTTCAGCAGCCGCTGTCGCTGGGCGCGGACATCGTGGTGCACTCCACCACCAAATACGTGGGCGGCCATTCCGACGTGGTCGGCGGCGCGCTCGTCACGGCCGACGCCGAGCTGGGCGCCGAGCTCGCCTTCCACCAGAACGCGATGGGCGCGGTGGCCGGGCCCTTCGACGCGTGGCTGACGCTGCGCGGTCTCAAGACGCTCGGGGTGCGGATGGACCGGCACTCCGACAACGCCGAGCGGGTGGTCGACCTCCTGCTGGCCCACCCGCGGGTGACCTCGGTGCTCTACCCGGGGCTGCCCGACCACCCCGGTCACGAGGTCGCGGCCAAGCAGATGAAGCGTTTCGGCGGCATGGTCTCCTTCCGGGTCTCCGGAGGAGAGGCCGAGGCGGTCGAGGTGTGCAACCGGGCCAAGCTTTTCACCCTGGGCGAGTCGCTCGGCGGCGTCGAGTCGCTGATCGAGCACCCCGGCCGGATGACCCACGCCTCCGCGGCGGGCTCGCCGCTGGAGGTCCCCGGTGACCTGGTCCGCCTGTCGGTCGGCATCGAGTCGATCGACGACCTGCTCGCCGACCTGAGCCAGGCGCTGGGCTAGCCGTACCCGGCCTCTCAGGCCAGTTACGGCACAGGCCAGTAAGGCACAGGCCAGTAAGGCCGGTACGGCTCAGACCGGTACGGCTGGTGGCCGGTGGGCCGGAAGGTGCCGGGTTGGACGGCGTCGGGCCGGGGCGGCGGGTACGGGCCGCCCCGGCCCGGCGCGGGGCCGGTGGGTCTGAGGCGCCCCGATCAGTACGGGTCGCCCCAGACCATCAGCGCCAGGATGACCAGCCAGATCAGTGCCACCACGCCGGAGAACGCGGCGATCCGGCCGGTCTGCATCTTCGCGTCGTCACCCGGGTTCTCCGCGCTGAGGACCCGGATGGCGGCGAGCTGGTCCCGGTCCACGAGGACCAGGAGCACCGCGGCGACGATGAAGAGCGTCATGGAGACCGACAAGTAGGGTTTGCCCAGGAACTCGCGGCCCAGCAGCAGGCCGAACACGAACACGCCGATGGCCGCGATGGCGTAGACGCGCGTGGTCTTGTGCAGGTAGCGCAGGACGTTGACGTCCTTGGCGCGGATGAACCTGGGCGTGGACATGGTGGCGGCGGTGACCGGCCCCAGAGCGAAGATCGCGAAACCGATGTGCAGCCAGAGCAGCAGGTCTGTCATGCGCCAGACATTAGCCCTCGATGATCTCGCATGGGTATGGCGCGCGGGAGTTCTCCGGATGTCGCCGGTCTTGGGACGGGGACGCGGGGTCACTCCGTCCTGAAGGCGTCCCGCCTGTCGCGGGTGCGGGAGACCGCGCACAGCTCGTAGCAGACGCAGGCGATGAGCATCAGCGCCACGAGAATCGCCGTGACCATCGGACAACCTCACTTCTGTTCCCTGATGGCGAGCGCCATCGTTGAGTAAAGACCGAGCGGGCGGAGAAGTGGTTGTCACGGAGAGGTCACATTTTCGGATGGTCCCGTTTCAGCCGTCGTGCGACGGTAGATCTTCGCATTTCGGCCCTGAGCATCCCGGTGGAGTGAGTAGGATCACTGGCGAGCCTGTTCCTGTGTGATGAGGTCGTCGGCGGTGAGGTCGCGGCCGTGCCGGGCGGGCGCCGGAACGGACCGTGCACGACGGCACAAGGGAGTGCCCACTGTGGGTGTGAAACATGTCGAGCCATACACCGACGAGTGGCTGAGGCAGCCGGCTCTCTACGCGAGCCGTGTCGTCGAGGCGCTGGGCGCCGAGGCCGTCGACTGGTGGGAGGGTCCCTGCGACCCGCGCACCGTCACGATCCTCCTGGCCGGCGGTGAGGCGCTGGTGTGGGACGAGGAGAGCGGCTGGCGCCGCGGCCGTTATGTCTCCGGTGACCGCGAGACCTGCACGGTGCTCGCCGAGGGCCGCTATCTCGGCGGCGGCCTGCTGCTCCGTCCGGAGCGGGTCCCCTCCGCCGTCGCCGACGCCCGGGCGGGCGTGGGCAACAGCACGGCCTGGCGGCCCTGCTACCGCTCCTACCGCCACTACCGCGACGGCTTCGACCTCGCGCTCAACGGCTACCTCGCCTACGCCGACGCGTGAGCCGGGCCCGCGGCGGCGTCCCCGCCGGGGAGACCCGCAGCGCCCTCTCCCGCTCCTGAGCCGCCGCCGAGCGGTCCGCCCGCGGCCGGCACGCGATCAGCGCGTACGGCCACGCGCGGCCGGCCCTCTCGCGGTCGGCGTGGCCGGTCCCGCGCGTACGGTCCGGCCCGTAGCCGCCGCTCCCGTGGTCAGCGGGTGCGGCGGGTCCGCAGGAAGTCGCTGACGACATACTCGCCCAGGCGGTCGGCGCCGGAGGAGAACACCCGGCCGCCGTTGCGCCGGGCGACCTCGTTGACGAAATCCTTCAGACGCTCGTCCTCGGCGAGCATGAACACGTTGAGCGTCGCCCTGCGCCGGGTCATCTTGTCGACCTCGGCGAGCGTCAGCTCCAGCGTCTCCTGGGTGGGGGGCCACTCGAAGGCCGCCGAGCCGTTGCGCCGCAGGTGGGCGGTGGGCTCGCCGTCGGTGACCACAAGCACCACCGGCTCGAAGTCGGGGTGGCGGTCGAGGTGGCGGCCCGCGATCAGCAGGGCGTGGTGCAGGTTCGTGCCCTGGACCATGTCCCACTCCAGCCCGGCGAGCTCGTCGGGCTGGAGGACGCGGGCGTAGTTGGAGAAGCCGATGATCTGCACCGAGTCTTGCGGGAACTTCGAGCTGACCAGTGCCTGCAGGGCCATCGCGGTCTGCTTGGCCGCCGCCCAGGTGCCGCGCAGGGCCATCGAGTAGGACAGGTCCACCAGCAGGCACACCGCCGCGGCCGTGCGCCTCTCGGTCTCGGCCACCTCGAAGTCGTCGACGGACAGGGTGACCGTGCCGCCGCCCCCGCCGCGCCGTACGCCGTTGACCACCGTGCGCACCACGTCGATGGGCTGCTCGTCGCCGAACCGCCAGGGCCGGGAGGCGCCGGTGAGCTCCCCGGCGGCGCCGGCGTCCACCTGGTCGTGGTCGCCGCGGCGGCCGGAGTCGAGTGAGGCGAAGACGCGGCGCAGGGCGGTCTCGCCGAGACGGCGGACCGCCTTGGGGGTGAGCTCCAGCTTCCCGCGCTGGCGGCGCAGGTAGCCCTGCTGCTCGAGCTCCCGCTCGATCTGCCGGAGCGCCTCCAGGTCGTCGACGGCCGAACGGCCCAGCGCGCGGCGGATCGCCGCCTCGTCGATGTCGTCCAGCCGGGCGCCGGGATAGTCCTGGCGGAGCGCGGCCTCCAGCTGGGTCAGGTCGGCGAGCTCGTCCAGCGCGGTCACCGCGTCGCCCATCCCCATCGGGTCGTCGCCGGTCAGCCGCTCCGGGGTGTTCCAGGCGAGGTCGGGGCGGCGGGAGTAGAGGGACTCGCCCAGGCGGCGCATCTGCTCGCCCATCCCGGCCTGCTCCAGCGTCTGGTTGATCAGCGCGTTGAGCTCCTCGCGCTGGCGGGGGGTGAGCGAGGCCAGCAGGCGCTGGGTGGCGGCGGCCCGTCGCGCGAGGATGTCGACCAGCTCCTCCAGGTTCCGCGGCGACTCCGGGAACATGTCCCCGTAGTCCGCCATGAACTCCTCGAAGTCGGCCTGCGTGTGCTCGCCCCGCGCGTCCCGGTCGAGCATGTCGTTCAGCGCGGACATCATCTGCCGGACCCGCTCCATCGCGGCGGGGTCGGGGTTGGCCAGCGCCTCCCGCATGCCGCGGAACTGGCTGTCGAGCACCTCCCTGCGCAGCAGGTCGCGCAGCTCCTCGAAGGTCTGCCGGGCGGCGGCCGAACGCCATTCGTAGCCGCTCAGCTCCTGGATGGCGCTGGCGGGGTCGTCCGGGAGGCCGTCGAGCTCCGACTCGCGCAGCCGGGCCTCGTCCGACGGGTCGGGGAACAGCTCGCTCCGCTCCTGGCCGATCGCCTTGTCCAGCAGCGCCCTGGCCCGTTCGAGGGTGCCGTCGAGCCGGCCGCGCTCGCGCAGCTCGCGGCGGCGCCGCCGTACCTCGCGGAGCAGGTCGTCGAGCCCGCGCCGGTCCTGCGCGCCCGGCAGACCCTGCTTGAGCAGGTCCCGCAGGGCGTGGCCGGGGTTGGAGCCGGCCAGGACGGCGTCGCCCATCTGGTCGAGCGCCGAACGGACGTCGTACGGCGGGGCGAGCGGGTCGGGCCCGTCCCGGTATTCGCCATAGCGATAGCTCATGCTGACACCTCAGGTGCGGTAGACCGCCGTGCCGTCCACTTCGTCCTTGGACAGGCGGCGCAGGAGATAGAGGCCCTCCAGGGCGAACTCCAGCGCGGCCGCGGCGTGCCCGGGGGACTCGTCGCCGATGCCGAGCCTTGACATGATCTTGGCCAGACCGGGCACCGGGCCGATCCTGCGCAGCAGCTCGGCGGCGGGGACCATGGGGCCGGACTCGACCTGGACGCCCTCGGCGAACCTCTCCAGCAGCGCGGTCAGGTCCGCGCCCCCGAGCGTGCCCCGGAACGTCTCGGCCACGGCCCGGCGGAGCAGGTGGGCGAGGACCTCGGTCTCCCGGCCCTCCTCGCTGACCTCGAACTCCACCTTGCCGCGGAGCGTGTGGACGATGCCCGGCAGGTCGGCCACGCGGGTGACCGCGTGCTCCTCGCCGGTCAGGGCCGCCCGCCGTACGGCGGAGGCCGCGGCGGTCTCGGCCGCGGCGATGGAGAAGCGGGCCGACACCCCGGAACGCGCGTCCACCGCGGTGGACTCGCGCACCAGCCGGGTGAACCGGGCGATCACCTCGACGAGGTGGTCGGGAAGGTCGGCGCCCACCTGGCCGAGCGCCGCCTCCTGGCGGATGAGCGTGAGCTCGGCCTCGATCGACAGCGGGTAGTGGGTGCGGATCTCGGCGCCGAAGCGGTCCTTCAGCGGGGTGATGATCCGGCCGCGGTTGGTGTAGTCCTCCGGGTTGGCGCTGGCGATCAGCAGGATGTCCAGCGGGAGCCGCAGGTTGTAGCCCCGGACCTGGATATCGCGCTCCTCCAGCACGTTGAGCAGCGACACCTGGATCCGCTCGGCCAGGTCGGGCAGCTCGTTGACCGAGAAGACGCCCCGGTTGCTCCGCGGGACCAGGCCGTAGTGGACGGTCTCCGGGTCGCCGAGCGTGCGCCCCTCAGCAATCTTGATCGGGTCGATGTCGCCGATCAGGTCGCCGACGGAGGTGTCGGGGGTGGCGAGCTTCTCGCCGTAGCGCTCGTCCCGGTGCTTCCAGGAGATCGGCAGGTCCTCTCCCGTCTCGTCGGCCAGCCGGCGGCAGCGGACACAGGAGGGCTCGTAGGGGTGGTCGTTGATCTCGCAGCCGTCGACGACCGGGGTCCACTCGTCGAGCAGGCCGGTGACGGTGCGGATGAGCCGGGTCTTGCCCTGGCCGCGCTCGCCCAGCAGGACCAGGTCGTGCCCGGCGAGCAGGGCCCGTTCCAGATGGGGCAGGACGGTGTCGTCGAAGCCCACGATGCCGGGGAACCGCGTCTCCCCCGCCCTGAGGCGGACCAGGAGGTTCTCGCGGATCTCGGCCTTTACCGTACGGTGGATATGGCCGCTCGCGCGTAGCTCGCGCAGAGTACGTGGCTCTGGGATTTGAGGCACGGGATCGAGCCTACGTCCCCGGCGCCGAAACCGGCACTCTTATCCCGGTTTCGGATCTTGCCATTGAGTGACGTTCGGTGCGCGTGCTTGTTCCCACAGTGGGGAGAATCGCACCAAGACAAGGCTTCGGAAAAGAAGGAGAGGCGAGACGAGTGGTGCTTTTGACAAGTCGTTTCGCCGATGGTCTCGCGGTGGGGGCCGACCTGGTCACCGCCGCCGAGACCGCGGTGCGTCAGGCCCTGGCGGGTCTGACCGCACCCCCTGACCTGGTCTGCTTCTTCATCTGCGGCGAGGATCCAGACGAGGTCTCCCGCGCGGGACTGCGCGTGATGGACATGACCCCCGACGCCTCGGTGCTCGGCTGCAGCGCCACGGGGGTGATCGGTGACGGCCAGGGAGTCGAGGTGACCCCCTCGGTGAGCGTCTGGGCCGCCACCCTGGCGGGCGCCCGGCTGACGACCTTCGCGCTGGACACGTTACGGACCGAGGACCGTTTCGTCGTGGTCGGCCTGCCGGAGCGCCACCCCGACGACCACGCGGCGATCCTGTTCACCGACCCCTACAGCTTCCCCACCGACGGGTTCGTCGAGCGCTCCAAGGAGGTGCTGGGCAACCTCCCGCTGATCGGCGGGCTGGCCAACGCCCTGCGCGGCCGGGGCGCGGTGCGGCTGTTCGCCGACGGGGAGGTATACACCGAGGGCGCCGTCGGGGTGCTGCTCAGCGGCCCCGTCAACATCAGCACCGTGGTCAGCCAGGGGTGCCGCCCGATCGGCCCGACGATGGCCGTCACCGCCGTCGAGGACAACCTGCTCCTCGAACTCGCCGGCCAGCCGGCTCTGGCCAGGCTGGAGGAGATCGTCAGCGCGCTGGACGAGGACGAGCGGGACCTGGTCGCCTCGGGCCTGCAGATCGGCGTCGCCATGGACGAATACGCCGAGCGGCACGAGCGCGGCGACTTCCTGATCAGGGGAGTGCTCGGGATCGACCCCGAGAGGGAGGCGGTGGCCATCGGCGACGTCGTCGAGATCGGCCGCACCGTCCGCTTCCAGGTCCGCGACGCGGCCACCGCCGACGAGGACCTCTACGAGCTGCTCGACGCCCACCGCGAGGAGTTCGGCCGGGTGGACGGCGCCCTGCTGTTCTCCTGCAACGGCCGGGGCTCGGCCATGTTCGGCAGCGCCGACCACGACGCGGTCGCCCTCCGCGACACCCTCGGCCCGATCAGCGTGGCCGGGTTCTTCGCGGCCGGGGAGGTCGGCCCGGTCAGCGGGCACAACCATGTGCACGGGTTCACCGCCTCCGTCCTGGTCTTCTCCTCCCACCCGGCCGTGGGCCGGCCATATGATCGTTAGATGTCCGGATCGGTGCTTGCCGTCGACATCGGCGGGACGAAGTTCGCCGTCGCCCTGGTGGACCCCGAGGGGAACGTGCGGGCCACCCGCCGGGCGGCGACGCCGCCGGGCGGCGACGAGCGGACCCTGTGGAAGGCGCTCGGCGAGCTGATCGACTCCGTGCTGGCCGGCTCCGCGGCCGACGGCCTGTCCGACGGCGCGCTCACCGGCGTCGGGATCGGCTGCGGCGGCCCGATGGCCTGGCCGGAGGGAGCCGTCTCCCCGCTGAACATGCCGGGGTGGCGGGGCTTCCCGCTGCGGGCCCGGCTCGCCGAGCGCTTCCCCGGTGTGCCGGTGCGCGTCCACAACGACGCCGTCTGCCTGGCCGCCGCCGAGCACTGGCGGGGTGCGGGGCGGGGCAGCGCCAACATGCTCGGCATGGTCGTGTCCACGGGAGTGGGCGGCGGGCTGATCCTGGGCGGCCGGCTGATCGACGGCGCCAGCGGCAACGCCGGGCACATCGGGCACATCGTGGTCGACCCCGGCGGGCCGGTCTGCGGCTGCGGCGGCCGTGGCTGCCTGGAGGAGGCCGCCCTCGTCGGCGACGGCAAAGTCGGCAAGAGCATCTTCACCCTGTACTGGATCTGGTGCGCCATCACCGGCCGGTCCTGTCTCGGCGACATCCGCCGCGAACCGATCAACGTCCTGTACTTCGACCGGGAAAACAGCCTCCGCGACATCGTCACCCGGCTCACCGCCTTCGGTGCCACCCCCGACGACCTCCAGGTGCTGCACGAACGGTTCGACTACCGGCTGTTCCCTCGGTTCAGCGGCGCCCTC
>NZ_JBSFPS010000170.1:0-21558 GCF_053588315.1 Streptosporangium sp. NPDC003464
CAAGGGCGTTGGCGATGTGGAAGCGGCCCGTGTCGAAGACGAACTCCACAGCGAGGGTGCCGGCCGCCACGTCGCGACGTGATGGCCGCCACTCGAGTAGAGCCACCTCGCGCAGTTTCTGGCCGATGAACGGCTCAAGCCGTTCATCGGCGCTGGACCACGCCGGAGTCAGCTCGAACCACTCCCAGCCGGTGATCCCAGCCGTCGTGTCGATGGTGTTCCAGCTGATCGACAGCTCATCGAACTTGGAGTGGCTGATCTCTACCTGGATGCCGTCGAAGTCCAAGACGACAGGGCAGTCGGCATACCAGTCCCCGTCCTCGATGAAACGCACGATCGCGAAGCCAGTCAGGCGCCGACCACCCAGCGCGGCCAGGCCCGGTCCGTGTTCCTCGCGGATGGCTTTAAGTCCGACGAGAAAGGTCGGCTCGAAGCCGGAGATCCCCATCACGACAGGCGATTGTCCAGGTTCATCGCGAAACCGGCCAGTCGATATTCACCGCCGAGCCGTAGTGCCATGCTTGACAAACCAGATTCCACATAACCTGCGACTACCTGGCCAGCGAGGACCTGCGTCGCCAGATCAACAGCGGCCTGCAGGTGGTGGAGAACTGGAACGGCGCCAACGGCAAGATCTCCTACGGCAAGGAAGGCGTGCTCACCGGCCCCGACCGCGAGCACGCCGAGATCTCCATGCTGGCGCTGCACCTGCTGCAGTCCTGCCTGGTCTACGTCAACACCCTGCTGCTGCAGGCGGTGCTGGCCGACCCGGCCTGGGCCGAGCGGCTCACGGCAGAGGACCGGCGCGGCCTATCGCCACTGTTCTGGTCGCACATCAACCCCTACGGCCGCTTCCACCTCGACATGGACAAGCGTCTGGACCTGTCGGGCGTCGCCTGAACGCAGCTTCTGGTCCTCCTGGCCCTCGTCACCGCCCGGCTGCCGCCCGAGCGCCCGCCACCACGACCCTTTGACGGCTTTGCCGCAGTAGACGACGTCGTGACGGCGCGCCGCCACCCACGCGGTGACGGCCTGCTCAACCTTGTCGCGCGGGCGCCTCGTCGTAGGCACCACGGAAGATACGGCTCTCCCAGAGCCACCGGTCCCCGCCGGGATGGGCGGTCAGGCCCCCCGTGGCCGGTCCCGGTGACGAACGGGGACAGGTAGACGCTGTCCTTGCCGGCCTGTCGAGGACCGCCCGCTCGCCCACCAGGCGGTCGGGATGGAAGTTGAGCGTCACACGCAGCCCGGGATCGATCAGGACGTGACATGGCTGAGGGGGCGTGCGCGTGCCGTACCCGACGTGTCTGTCGTCATCATGACCCGTCGGACGCGTGCAGGACAAAGGCCAGCACATCGGCGAGCAGTGCCTGCTCCTGGTCTCTGGTCGAGCCGGCGCCGTGGCCGCCGTGCTCCTCGACGCGCAGCAGCACCGGCCGGCCGGAGGCCGTGGCCGCCTGCAGGCGGGCGGCCAGCTTCGCCGGCTGCCACGGCGGCACCCGCGCGTCGCGCAGGCCGGTGGTCAGCAGCACCGCCGGGTACGGCACGCCGTCGTGAACCCGCAGGTAGGCGTCGATGATCAGCAGGGCACGCAGGCCCTCCTCGGTGGTGACGCTGCCGAACTCCGGCACGTTGATCGGCCCGCTCTCGGTGAACTCGTTGCGCGTGGCGTTCACCGTCGGCACCTGGATCGCCATGGCCGCCCACAGATCGGGGCGGCGCACCAGCGCGCCGCCGGTGGGGATGCCGCCGCTGCTGGCGCCCTCGGCGGCCAGCCGTCCCGGGCGGGTGTAGCCGAGGGCGATGAGATGCTCGGCGCAGTCGATGAAGTCCGTGATGGTGGCCTCCTTGCGTTCGCCGCGCCCGGCCTCGTGCCACTCGCGGCCGTAGGCGCCGCCGCCACGCAGGTGCGCGACGGCGTAGACGCCGCCACGCTCGTACCAGGCGAGCATCTCGGGACGGAACTCCGGCAGATCGATGAACCCGTGGGAGCCGTAGCCGGTGAGCACGGCCGGGTTGTCGCCGTCCAGCTCCAGGTCCTTGTGGTGGATGACGGTGAGCGGGATCGGCGTCCCGTCCCTCGCGGGCACGTGCAGAGTACGGACGTGCACCTCGCCGAGGTCCACCGGTGAGCGGGGCGCCAGCCCGGTGTCCTGGAGGGAGTGGCCGTCGTAGCGGTAGAGCCGCGGCGCGTCGGTCCAGCCGGCCACCAGCAGCAGGGCTTCGGGCCGCGTCGGGTGGGTGGTCCACTCCAGGATGGTGCCGTCCACCGGCATCGGGAGGTCGGCGGGCTCGCCGCCGGACAGGGGCACGTGCCGTATCCGGCTGACGCCGCCGTCGAGATCGCGCACCAGCAGCCGGTCGCCCACCACCCGCACCGACTCCACCGCCCGCTCACCCGCGGGCACGACCACCCGGGCTCGGGACGGATCGGGTGCGGCAAGCGGAACGGCCAGCACGCGGGAGCGCGGCGCGTCCCGGTGGGAGACCAGGTAGAGGGTGTCGTGGCTGGTGGCGAAGGTGGTCACGCCGTCCGCCACGCCCGCGACCAGCCGCCACGGGCAGGCGGCCGGGTCGGCCAGCCCGGTCCGCGGCGCCACGTATATCGTGCAGTCGCTCAGCTGCTCGCTGGTCCAGGGCCAGGGGCTGAGCGCGTCGTGGGAGATGATCGCCAGCATCCACTCGCCGTGTGGCGGCACCACCAGGAAGGGCCGGTCCCGCGGGGTCAGCTCGATGTGGGGGTTGAGGCCGCGGGCCAGCACCACCGTGTCCTGTGCCGGGTCGGCGCCCAGGTGGTGCAGGAAGGTGCGGCTGTCCAACAGGTGCTGCTCTGCGTAGCGGTGATAGACGAACGACCGGCCGTCCTCCAGCCAGCTCAGGAAGGCGAAACGCGTCGTGGGCGGGATCGTCTCCCGGAGGGCTCCGGAGCCGGCGTCGATCACGTAGATGGAGCTGTCCTCCGACCCGGAGGCGGAGACGGCGCAGGCGACGTGGCGGCCGTCGGGGGAGGGCACGTACCAGTCGATGGCGTGGTGCCCGTCGCCGGGCATCGTGCCGGGGTCGAACAGGACCCTGCTCGCTCCGTCGGCCTCGGTCACCGTCAGCACCGGCACGCGGGCGTCCGGCTCGCGCACCAGGGCGAAGACCTTGTCGGCTGCCATCGCGAGGCCGAAGTACCGCGTGAGCGCGCCGCCCAGCTCGCGGAGCCGGGTCAGCAGGCCGGCGCGGTGCGGCAGGGCGTCCAGGTGCTCGCGGGCGTGCCTGGCCTGGCCGTCCAGCCAGTGGCGGAACTCCTCGCCTCCGGTTTCCATCCACCGGTAGGGGTCCTCGAGTGTGATGCCGTGGAGGGTCTCGCGCACGACGTCCACCCGGGCGATCGGGGGTTCGGTGATGTCGCTCATATGCGCATGATCATATGCCGGAGATCCAGTGACTTGTCGGACATTGGATCACGCGCCCCTCCGCCGGGCTCGCCTGACGGGCCATGCCGAGTAAACAACAGTCACAGCCTCTGACCAGCCCTATTAACCCTTTCCGGCGTACTTGGTCTGCCCCCTTCCAGTGCCGCCGGTCGGCTGGCTCGCAGCTCGCGCAGCTCCGGGATGTGGTTGTAGAGCGTGCCGGGGCTCACGCCGAGCAGGTGCGCGATCGAGGTGATGGAGTGTTCGGGGTTGGGCAGCAGGTCCCGGGCCGCCCGCAGCAGGTCGGGGGTGACCACGGTGGGCCGGCCGCCGATCCGGCCACGGGCCCGGGCGGCGCCCAGGCCCTCGCAGAGCAGTTGCCGAAAGAACCCGGTGAAGGTGTCGGAACCTCGCGGTGCCGAGCTGGCCGACGCGTTGCCGAATGAGTCCGGGCCGTTCGTCGACGAGGACCAGGAGCACGCCGAGGGGCGGCCCGGTTGCCGGAAGAGTTCAACGGGGGCAGACCAAGTACGGGGGAAAGGGGCAGTGCCGCGCTTCTTCCCGGAGAAGGAGAAGGAGTTCGTGAGCCACGACCGGGTGGCCGTGATCGTCGGCGAAGACGCCATCGTGGCTGCGTTTCGACGCCGTACCTGGCTGGCGCTGTCCGGCGGCATGGCCGGGCAGCGCCGCTGGTCACTTGGTCGGTTCGTAAACCGTGACGACGTGGCTCGCCTGCGCCGGTCCGGTCTGGCCGCCGCCGGCCCAGTGCGCGGTGTAGGTGTACTTGCCCGCGCTCAGTACGTCGGTGAACATGTACGACGCACTGGGGTTGATCCCTACCGGCCACTGCACGGTTTCGCCGTCATTGCCGCTGCGGGTGCGCCGGACGGTGATCGTGCCGCTGCGCGGCGCGGTGGCGCCCGTCACCTGGAGCTGTCCGCTGAACACGAGCCTCGTGCCGGCGACCGCGCTCGTGGGTCCGGTCAGCGTGAGCGTGGTCACGTATCTGACCGCCGTGGTGAGGGAGGCCTTGCTCCAGCGGTGGCTCTCGTCGCCGTTCCAGAGCACGGTGTAGGTGAGCTCCCCCCCGATCGGTGGCGTGTCGGTGATGGTGAAGGTTCCGTCCGCCGCGGTGGTCGCGCTGGGCAGTTCCGTGCTGGTTCCGTCGGGCAGGGTGCGGGTCACGGCCAGCGGTTGCGCGCCCGGCACGGTCCCGTCGTCGAATGCCAGTCGTCCCGTCAAAGTGAGCGGTTGCTGCGCGGCCCCGCCAGGCTCGGCTGTCAGCGTCAACGTGGAGGCCGGCAGAGTCACGTCATGGAGCCGCCACAGGTAGAGGTGGTCCGAATCCGTCTTCAGCAGGCTGAAGATGTCGCGGCCGAAGAAGGCAGCACTTCCGTCGACTATCTCACCTTCCGGGAGGCTTGCGGCATAGATCTCCGCGCCCGAGGCCCTGTCGTACAGCGTCATCCCGCCGGCGGAGAGCTGATTGCGCCCGCCCGCGATGTAGGCGCCGTCCGGGCTGATGGCGACGGTTGCTGGGTATCCCTCAGCCTCGGGACCTTTCTCGTAGCTGTGCACCAGGGCCAAGGTGGTGGCGTCCCACATCTCGAAGGCGTCCGGAAGCACGAACGCCGAGATCACGTGCGAGCCGTCCGGGGTGACGGCGACATCGTTCAACCGGCCGTGGGAGTAGGTGTGCCCGTCGATCTCGCCGCGGAAGACGGGAGCGGCACCGCTCACGTCGTAGACGAACAGGTCAGCCGGACTGCCGCCCCTTTCGCCGACCACCAGCGTGTTCCCTGCCGCCGCGAGGTACGGGCCCGACTTCAGAGGAACCTCGAACGGCGCCGGCTCCGGCGTCGTCACCGACAGATCGAGGCCGAGGGCGCCGGACGCACCGCCGCAGCCGCCATAGCCAACCCACAGCCGTTCGCCGGTGAGCGCCAGGCTCGATGGGCATCCGTAGGCGGCGAGGTCGACGCGCCGGGTGATCTCCAGCGTGGCGGTGTCGATCTCGGCCACCTCTCCCGAGCCCATCAGCGCGGCGTACAGGCGGGTGCCGTCGGGTGTCATGGCCAGGCCGTACGCGCCGGACAGGCCGGTGATGGTGCCCTCGACCTCGCCGGTGGTGTCCGCGATGACGATGCGATCGTCGATCGAAACGGCGACCTTGTTGCCTCCGACGACCAGGTCGGTGCTGTAGGAGAAGGCGCCGAGATCGGTCACGGAGTCCTCGGCCGAGGCTGCGGGGACCGGGGCGATGAGTAGGCCGGCCGTCAGGGCCAGGACGCCGGCCAGCGCGCCCGGCCATGACAGGGCGGATCTACGAGGTGTCGCGGATAAGAAGCGCACGTGAAGCTCCGCTCGTAAAAGGTCTCGTAAAAGGTAAGGATGAGCCGAAACTCCTTGATCAAGCCAGAAAGGCACGCTTGAAGTCACGATCTACTTCAGTAGTCACCGACGGTCAGGACGTATCCGTCCTTCACCGTGTCGGCTTCTGAGAGTTCCTTGGGGCGAGGCCGCAATCAGGCCCGCCGGCGAACGCCAGGCCGGTGACTGCGGCTGGGCGGCCGTCCAGCACCATGATGGCCGCCGTGGTGGCGCGGCCGCGTGCCACGCATGGGACCGGGCGAGTGTGGCCCGTCAGTGGCTGGCCGAGAGGCCGCGCCGGTGGCCTCCTGGGGCTGACCAGACCAGCCCCAGCGCCGATCACATCGGGCAGACGGCAAATCCTCTGACCAGCGGCCCACTGCCCCTTCCTCTCGTACTTGGCCTGCCTCCCTTCAAGGGGCAACCTTTCGGCGATCCCCCGAACAGAGGAGATGTCAATGGGCGCGGCCCAGTTCGGCCACCACCGCCTTGAGAACAGCGCGCTGTCAGTCCTGAACGACAACCCCCGAGACAGCGAAGGTGCTCGCGATTCTCGCGCTCGCCGCAGCGGTCGGGGCCCCGCTCGGGTCGGCGCAACCAGCCCCGAAGTAACTCTCTGTAATACCTCAAGGCCGCCACGTGACAGTCGCGGATGAGCGGTACTGAACCGTAGCGACCTCGATGTGGGCAGGGTGCCTCCGAATCTTCCAAGCGATCGGGGGAGAAGGGATCCCTGCCGATGCGCAGAGAGTGGGAGCTGGAGGACCTCATCGAGTGCTGGACACTGAATGAGGCCGAGGCCGAACTGCTGGCGAACAAGAGCGGCGCCACCCGTCTCGGGTTCGCGTTGATGCTGAAGTACTTCGAGCTCGAGGGCCGCTTCCCGCGCCGGGAGGAACGGACCGAGCCTCCCACGCCCAAGCAGATCGAGCGGCTGGCGGGCGCGGCCGAGGCGCTGTTCGAGCCGGAGTTCACCACCAGCACGACGCAGGACTTGCCGGCCTCGGCGGTGGCCGCCCTGAAGGACTTGATCGCGGTTCCCGACCCCGAGCCGGAGGGCGAAGGCGAGGCTGGCACGGCCGCAGTGCGCAGCTTCCTGCAGGAGCTGAAGGAGGACCCGGGACCGCTGCAGCCGGAGACGCTGCTGGCCGAGATCGTCAAGCTGGAGTGGGTCAAGGCGATCGGGTTACCGGAGGGCCTGTTCGAGGGAGTGTCGGAGAAGGTGGTGGAGGTGTGGCGGGCCCGGGCGATGCGCATGTACTTGTCCGATTTCGCCGCCGCGCCGGAGCCGATCAGGCTGACCTTGCTGGCGGCGCTGTGCTGGGTGCGCAAGGCAGAGATGATCGACGGCCTGGTGGAGTTGCTGATCCAGCTCGTGCACAAGATCAGCGTGCGGGCCGAGAAGAAGGTCGAGAACGAGCTGAGCGGTGAGTCCCGGCGGGTGCAGGGCAAGCACGGCATCTTGGCCCGGCTCGCCCAGGCGGCGCTGGACCTGCCCGAGGAGCTCGTCCGCACGGCGATCTATCCGGTGGTGGGCACGGCCACGCTGGCCGACATCATCGCCGAGGCCAAGGCGAACGAGAAGGAACTGCGTACCCGGGTGCGGGTCAAGCTGCGCGGCTCCTACTCGCGTCACTATCGGCGCGGCCTGCCCAAGCTGCTGCGCGCGCTGGACTTCCACTGCAACAACACCGCCTTCCAGCCGGTGATGGACGCCTTGGCGCTGCTGGAGCGCTACGCTGATTCGGAGGCGGTCTTCTACGACCGCGCCGAGACGGTCCCGATCGAGCATGTGGTGCCCGAGGACTGGCAGGAGGCGGTGGTCGACGAGCGCGGCCGCATCGAGCGCATCCCGTACGAGCTGTGAGTGCTGGTGGCCTTGCGCAAGGCTGTCCGGCGGCGAGAGATCTGGGTGGAGGGCGGCAAGGTCTGGCGCAACCCCGAGGCGGACCTGCCGGCCGACTTCGACGACAACCGGGACGTGCACTACGAGGCCCTGAAGAAGCCCCGTGATCCGGCGGCGTTCCTCGCCGACCTGCAGTGCCGTCACACCGCTGCCCTGGACCGACTGGAGACGGCGATGCGCAAGGGCAGCACCGGCGGCGTGGAGATCACGCGGAAGAAGGGTGAGCCGTGGATCAGCGTCCCGCCACTGGTCAAGCAGGAGGAGCCGACGGGCCTGAAGGCGCTGAAGGCGGAGATCTCCCGCCGGTGGGGCGTGATCAGCCTGCTGGACGTGCTCAAGGACGTGGCCCATGTCACCGGCTGCACCGCCGCCTTCACCTCGGTGGCCTCGCGCGCCGTCATCGACCCTGCGGTGCTGCAGAGACGGCTGTTGCTCTGCCTGTACGGGCTGGGCACGAACATCGGGATCAAACGGGTCGCCGACGGCGTGGCCGCGGCCGCGCTGCCGCCCGGGCAGCTCGACAACGAGGCGGCGCTGCGGCGCACCCGTCGGCTGTTCATCAACCGCGACAACCTGCGCGAGGCGATCCGCCTCATCGTCAACGCCACCCTCAAGGCGCGCGACACGATGCTGTGGGGCGAGGGGCACCTCGTGCGCGTCCGACTCGCGCAAGTTCGGGTCGTGGTCGGCGAATTTCATGACCGAGTGGCATGAGCGCTATCACGGGCCGGGAATCATGGTGTACCGGCACGTCGAACGGCGGTCGGTGTGCATCTACAGCCAGGTGACCAGCACGACCGCCTCCGAGGTGGCCTCGGTGATCGAGGGCCTGCTGCGGCACCTGACCGGCGCGGAGATCGATCGTCAGTACACCGACACCCACGGCGCCTCGATCGTCGGGTTCGCCTTCTCCGAACTGCTGAGCTTCAAGCTGCTGCCGCGGCTGAAGAACATCGGCCCGGCGCGGCTGTCCGGCCCGGGACCGGCGAGGACGAGGCCTGGCCGCGTCTGGAGGCGGTGCTGTCGAACAAGACCGTCGACCGGGACCTGATCGCCCGCCACTACGACCAGATGATCAAGTACGCGACCGCGCTGCGATTGCGCACCGCCGAGTCACATCAGATGCTGCGCCGCTTCACCCGCGGCGGCCCCAAGCACCCCACCTACCAGGCCGTCGAAGAGCTCGGCCGCGTCATCAGAACGATCTTCATCTGCGACTGAGTCCAGCCGACCGGCGCGGGCTGACCGCGCTGTTCTGGTCCCATCTGAACCTGTACGGCCGCTTCGAGCTCGACATGAGCCACCACCTGGAGCTGGACGGCGTTCCGCTCGGGCGGCCCAGCGCCCCGTGACGCACGGCGCCGACAGGCCGCCCTGCCGTCAAACCGCCAACAGCGCGCGCCGAGTTGGACGCGGGTAGCTGATATCCCGCCTCAGGGTCTATTCGGCGGCTGGTGCCACGTTGGTCAACGGCACCCCCGGTTGGGGGTTCCATGCTCCGAATGCTGGTGTCAAGGCGTTGTTGATGTTGCCGAATCGCCCTGCTATGGGGCCTTGAGTGCTCTTGTCCGCTCCGGCATCAGGGCGTTTGGATCAGGTGGGGTGATCTTCTGCGGTGTGGACATGCGGTGGATTTTGGGTGTGTTCCTGGTATCGCTGCCTGTCCCGCCCCTTTCGATTCGTCGCGCGGGTCGCCGGCCTGCGCCCGTCAGCCAGAACAAGGAGTAGCGGCCTATGCCCTCGCTGACCTACACCGTTCTCACCGATCCTGTGTCGCTGGAGGCTTCGGAAAAGGAGAGGTCCCCGTCCAAGGGGACGGTGTATCTGATCGTCACCAACCTCACAGAAGCGGTAGTGAACTGGTCGACGATCGAGGTGACGGTGCCGGTCGGCGACGGCGCCTATACCCTCACCCCAGATACCGGCACCATCACACCCTCCGCCCAATACATCAATACCACGACGAACCTGCCGACCTCGGTGACCTTCGCCCGGAGCGGCGACAACGGCTTCCAAGCCACTGCCCGCGACCGTAGTGAAGCTTTCTACCCCGGCGACTGCATAATCTTCACGCTGGCCGATGTCACCCTCAGCGTCGGCGCTGGGCCGGTGGTGTTGCCAGTGACCGAGACTCTCATCACCCAGCGCGATCCGGATCCTCCCACCTACGCGGCGGTGGTGGTGGTGAAGACCACACCCCAGCGGCTCCCCGCACCACATAACTTCCGCGCTAACACGGCTCTGCTGGACGTCGGAGACACCCTCACGCTGAGCTGGGAGGGGTCCGACGACTTCGACTACAAGATCGAGTTCCCGGGCGGGTCGCAGCCTATCCCCAAAGGCCAGCGATCCTGGCCGGTGTCGCCTGCCCCGGTGCGGGCCACCACCTACACCCTCCTCGCCACCTCCCGTACCACGCCTCAACAGGAGCATGCCCTCACCACGACCGTTCAGGTGCGCTTTCCCGTCCTGGAGACCCTCACCGCCACCACCGGCATCAACACCCCGCAGGTGCAGGGGGAGAACAACACCGACGGGAAGATCACCTTCACCGGCACGGAGGTCGGGATCTCCGACAACGTCAAGGTCAAGGGGACGCTGACGGCCGCCAATGCCAGCTTCAGCGACACCGTGACGGCTCGCAGGGCCGACTTCAGGACGGTCGCCACCGACCGGGTACAGGGTACGGGCGCCGACAACGGGTGGCTCGAATTCCGCAAGGAAGGCGTGACCATCCACCGGGACAACGAACCAACCCTGGGGGTGGTGTACGCCGATCAGGCCGACCTGGACATCGTGAAGGCCAGAGTCGTACGCGGAAGACAAGACGACGAAGGCTCAGTCACCTTCGGCACGGAAGGTCTGACCGTCCATCGGGCGAACGGCGAGACCAGGGGGTCGGTCTATGCAGACCGGGGCGACTTCAACGGCATCAACACCGGATGGCTGCAAGGAAACAAGAACGAGGGAAAGCTCAGCTTTCACGGTTACGGGTTCCACGTCAACACAGGTGACGGAACGCCTGGCATCCTGGTCGCAGACGAGGTCCGCGTGACAAAGGTAACCTGCGCCACGGTCAACGGCCACAAAATGTGATCAGCCCAGCCGACCGATGACAGTCCTGCGCCCTGGCCGTTGCGACCCTCAGACCGGCCCGAGCGCAGGACCCCAGACCATCTCGTGCCACCAGGTACACCGGGCGTTGCGGTCACCTACGACGCATTGCTGGACAGCCAGCCCCATCTTCCGGAACTCCGCCTCCTGATCCTGGCCGGTGCACGTATCCGTCTGGAACCGCAACCGCGCCGCCGTCACCTCCTGGCTGCTCTGGTGCCAGACCAAGAAGCACTGGGCCGCCCCGTCGGTCCCGGCCGAGGCCGAACGCCGCAAGGAGAGCGCCGACGAGTCCCGCGCGGTCGCCAAGACCACGATCCACCGGCTGCTGCCCCGCCGCGACATTCCGCTGCGCGAGAAGACCTTGTGGCGGATGCTGTACGAGACCGCGGCCCGGGCCGCGGAGATCCTGGCACTCAACGTCGAGGACCTCGACCTGGAGCACCGGCGGGCCCCGTCCGTTCCAAGGGCGGCGCGATCGAGTGGGTGTACTGGGACAGCGGCACCGCCCATCTGCTGCCCCGCCTGCTCCGATTGCCCGATGGCAGCACGCACGCACGGGCCGCTGTTCCTGTCCGAACGCCGCCCGGTCCCCGCCCGCCGGCCGCCCGCCGCCGACATCTGCCCGCACACCGGCCGGGCCCGGCTCGGCTACGACCGCTCCCGCGTCCTGCTGGACAAGTACGCCGGCCTCGACCTGCACCAGCTGCGCCACTCCGCTGCCACCCACCTCGGCGAGGCCGAGGTCCCGCTGCAGCTCATCATGGGCAAGACCCGGCAAGAACCCCCGCACCGCCATGCGCTACGTCAACCCCGGCCCTGAGGCCATCGCCAGGGTCACCGAGGTCCTGGCACCCAGCCGCCGAACCCACTGATCAACCAGTGGGGACCGGCCGGAGCTGTAGGAGTTCCGGGCCGTCACGGATCACTAACAGGCGAAGAAGCCCCAGGTCACTACCGCTAATTTCTGCACTCAGCCTCTTCGAATGCCAACACCACCCGCGTGTACTTGGTGACAGCTTCCTTAACGACAGGCCGAGTACGGCAGAAAGACACCGCATCCGGGTGCCTACCGGACAGAAGTAGGGCTCTCTCTGGTCTCGGCATCCACATAACCACAGGTCAATGCGCTGACCACGATTCCCAGCCCCACGCTGACCTGGCCCGGCGTCGCGCCCAGCGCCCGAGCCAGCGCCAAGGGCCGAGCCGTGTCCAGTGCCGTGGCCCAGATGATGCAGATCGCATTGGCCGCCGCCTGCACCACCAGCATGATCACGATCGGAGCCAGCACCCGGGTCATGGCCAGCCGGGGATCATCACCCGGAGTCGCTTCCAGATATCGGTTGGCCCCGGCCGCCAGCGCGGCCACGATCCCGGTCACCGAGATCGCGATCCCAGCTACGTTCAGCAGCGTACGGCGGGGCCGTCGGGCCGCCAGCCGCATCCCCAGCAGCAGCGGCACCGGCAGTCGCGCCGACAACGTGATCAGCCAGGAAGTACGGCGCGGCGGGCGTTGCGAGTCGGCCAGCGCCCGGACGGTGCTGATGCGCGCGGCACGCACGGCCGGCATGAACGTCGCCAGCCCCGCGATCGCCAGCGCGGCGGCGATCACCAGGCCGACCGCGGCCGGTGTCAACGGCACGGTGTCCGCCGTGCCGAGCAGTCCGGCGCCGGGTTCGACCAGCAGTGGCGCGGTCAGGCGTCCGGCCGCCAACCCGGCGAGCGCCGCCAGCAGCGCCACGGCCAGATTCACGGCCAGCAGGACCACCGCGACCAGGCCCGGCGTGCCGCCAACTGCCTTGAGCAGCCCGACCCGGCGCATCTGGTCGGCCATCCTCCCGCCGACGAGCACCACCGCACTGGACAGCGCGAGCAGACCGAGCAGCCAGGCGGCCACCAGCAGGGCCCGCTGGACGTTCTCCGCCACCTTGGCGTGCCCCTCCAGGACCTCCTGCCACGTGACCAGCGCCGGTTCGTTGATTCTTCGCCCGTGGTGCGCCGCGCTGAAGGCCTCGGCCTCGGCCTGGCCAGTCAACTTCAGGTTGATGAGGTGGCCCAGGGACTCCGGGTAGCGGGCGAGGCCGCGGGTCTCGGCCTCGGTGAGCCATATCATGCCGGCCTGGCCCACGAAGAACGTGTCCGGCGTGCCCGGCGGTGGCTTCGGCGGGCGTTCGGTGAGAGCGGCGAACGCGGAATCGAACCGGCAGGGGGCCAGGCAGACCTTGGGGTAGGGAGCCGACGCGGCGGTGATCGCGACCCCGGCGACCTGGTAGGGGCGATTGTCCAGAGCGATCCGGTCGCCGACGTCGACCCCGAGGGCTCCGGCGAAGCTGGCCTCCAGCACCGCGCCGCCCTCACGCACCCAGCTGCCGCGCACCACCATGGACTGGTCGACGGCGGCCGTGGCGGCGGCGCGTCCCTGCACCCAGGTCGGCAAGGTGACGCTGCCGGTGTTCACCCGCACCTGGGTGTAGGGGAAGGGGCCACTGTGGGCGACGACACCGGGAGCGCTCGCCAGCGCCTGCAACTGGGCCAGATCGGCGGGCCGGCCGCCGATGAAGGGAGTGGCGACGCTGGCGACCACGTCAGGACCGGCGGTGGCCTCCCGGGTGCTCTAGTACGGCTGGCTGATGACCCCCTGCAGGGCCAACGCCATCGCGAGCGCGGTGGTGGCGGCGCTCATCGCGAGCAGCAGCAGCGCCGCCTCGGCCGGGCGACGGCACAGGTCCCGTACGGCAAGCCGACACACCAGCAGCAGGCGGCCTATCAGCCCTCCAACCCGGTCAGCCGCCCGCCGCCGCCCGAGGTCAGCCTGGTCTCCTCCACCAAGGCGCCGTCGCGCATGGTGATCAGCCGGTCGGCGACCGCCGCCACCCGTGCGTCGTGGGTGACGATCAACACCGTCTGCCCCGCCGTACGCAAACTCTCCAGCAGCCGCAGAACCTCCACGGTGGCGGCGCTGTCGAGATTGCCGGTCGGCTCGTCAGCGAGCACGACAAGGGGCTCGTTGCTGATAGCCCGGGCCAGCGACACCCGCTGCCGCTCCCCACCCGACATCGCCGAGGGCAGGTGCCCGGCGCGGTGGCCGAGACTCACCAGCTCCAGTAATTCCACGGCTCGGCGGCGCGCCGCGCGCGGGGAGCGCCCAGCCAGCAGTGCGGGCAGCTCGACGTTCTCCACCGCGGTGAGCTCATCCATCAGGTGGAATGCCTGGAAGACGAACCCGACCGCCTAGCGTCGCAGCAGGGCCAGGCCCTTCTCGCTCAGCTTGTCGATGCGCCGCCCGGCCAGCCACACCTCGCCCGCCGAGGGACGCTGCAGGCCGCCCAGCAGATGCAGCAGCGTCGACTTGCCGCTGCCGCTGGGGCCCATCACCGCCACCGTTTCCCCGGCGGCCGCCACCAGCTCGATCCCGTTGAGCGCATGCACCCACCCCGCGCCGCGGCCGTAGTGCATCTGCAGTCCGTGCGTGCGTAGGACCGCCTGGTCGGTATCGATCATCCTCGCCTCACAGTCCAGTACTGGGCACATGCCTCCAGCCAGCGCAGGTCCGCCTGTAGCCGCAGCACCACGCCCTCCAGCAGCAGCCCGGCGACCGCGCCAGCCGGTTCGGCCAGGGCGGCGCGCTGGGCGGCGGCCAGTTCGGCCAGCAGCGCGTGCCGCTGGGCGTCTACAAGCCGCTCCGGGTCGACCAGCCCGGCCGCACCGGCGGCCACAAGCTTCAGGTGGAACTCCGCCGGGGCCGGCTTGGGCCAGCTCGTGTCGTCCAGCCAGGCGATCACGCGCTCGCGTCCTTCCGGGGTCAGCTCGTAGACCTTGCGATCTGGACGGTCGATCTGGCCGACCCGCTCAGCGCTCACCAGCCCGGCCTTCTCCAGGCGAGTGAGCGTCACGTACACATGGCCTGCGTTGAGCGCACCGGCCAGCGGGCCGAGCGCGAGCTGTAGCCGGGCGCGCAGTTGGTAGCCGTGCGAGGCGTCCTTGGCCAGCAGGGCCAGCAACACTTCCTGTACGACCCGCAGCTGGTAACCCTGGGAAGGTTCCTTGCCGGGCACGCCGATCGTCTCTGCCATCACGCACCCTAGTTAACCGTTATCTAGAGAAGGTAACGGTTAACTAAGGCAGGTGCCGCCAACGAGTCCCGTCGGCCAAGCGGCGGCCGGATCAATGAGTTGAGTCGTCGCCAGCAGATGAGCACGCAGGCCAGACTGAGGAAGGCTTGGTGGATATCTGCACGGATCTCCCAGCGGATGCGAAGCCGCCGGAAGGCGTGCAGCAGGGCGAAGGTCTGCTCGACGACGTAGCGGTGTTTGCCCGGGCCGGAGCCGTGTTCGGTGCCGTAGCGGGCGATCAGGGGCCGGGTGCGCAGGTCACGGACCAGGCGGCGGCGGCGCGATTCGAAGTCGGCGGGCAGGTCCTCGTCCGGGCTGCGGGGTCTGGGGAACATGGAGTATCGGTAAGAGTCGTGTAACCAGGTACACCCGTTTGAGTTCGCCCAGATCAGCGGTGCCCTATTGATCGGTGGAGAGGCGTCCGACGGCGTCTTCGAGGTCGGCGTTGGTGGGCAGGGTGTACCGGCGGGTGGTCTCGCCACCGCAGACGTCCGTCTCGCTTGACCTCTTGTGCGTCAGTCCGGCAGCCAGTGCAGCTCGTGCGCCAGGGTTTTGGCGACGGCACGGATGCGGCGGTGTAGTGGTGACTGCTCGCGTGGGAGGACCAGGTGGATCGTCAGGCTGGGCGCGCCCCGCAGCGGTCGCCAGGTGAGACCGGCCGGTGCTGCCGTGACCGCGGCTTCTCCGGCCGGGGCGAGGGTGACCCCGTCGCGCAGGTCGCGCTGAGACATGTCGAAAGAGACTGCGGGCGTGTGGAATCGGGGGGGTGGCCGGGTGTCTCGGAACAGTGCGGACAGCTGATCGTGGATCACGGGGTTGGCCGCACGGTCCGGGAGTCGCAGCGGATACGCGGCCGCGTCGGCGATCTCGATCTCCGGGTGTTCGGCCAGCGGATGGTGCTGCGCCAGCTGGACCCCGACGCGCTGACGCCGCAGCAGGAACCGGCGCACGCCACGGCCCGGCTGTTCACCGCGGGTGATCCCGGCATCGATGCGGCCGTCGGCGACCGCGGGGGAGATCTCCGGTGTCGCCATCGGGACCGCGCCGACCTCGAGTCCGCTGTTGCCGCGAATCAGCCTGTCCACCAGGGCCGGTGCCGTCTCGGCCCCGGCGCTGAGGCTGTATCCGATGCGCAGCGTGCCCAGTTCACCGGCCGCCGCGCTCCGGGCGGTGTCCCATGCCCGGTCCAGCGCCGCCAGCGCGGGCGGCGCGGACTCCGCCAAAGCCGCACCGGCCGTGGTCAATACGACGCTACGCGTGTTGCGGACCAGCAGGGCCGTACCGAGTTCCGCCTCCAATCGGCGCATCCGGGCGCTGAGTGCGGGCTGTGCGATACCGATCCGTGCGGCCGCGCGGGTGAAGTTCAACTCCTGCGCCAGCACCAGGAAGTACCGCAGGCTCACCGTATCCGGCGCCACGTGCCCTCCCTGCCGATTGATAACGATCCGTTCTGAGCCTATCCCGTACCGATCTTTCCCTCGACCGCACATCAAGCCCTAACCTGCGCATATGACGATTCAACTGACCGCAGTACCCGTCGCCGGGATCGATCGATCTGAGTGTCAATTCGAAGTCGGACGTGTCCGGTCGAACACAGGAGGTTTCCATGGCTAAGGGCTACTGGGTCAGTGTCTACCCCGCCATTTCCGACCCTGAGAGGTTGACTGCCTATGACAAGCTGGCCCGTCCGGCTGTCCAGGCTGGGGGTGGGCGACGACTCGACCGTGGCGGTCGAGTCGTCGCCCACGAGGCCGGAATCACGCAACGCGTCGTTCTGATCGAGTTCGACAGCTTTGAACAGGCCGTCGCGGCATATGAGAGCGAGGCATACCAGAAGGCGCTGGTGGCCCTCCCCGACGGAGTCGAGCGCGACTTCCGCATCATCGAAGGCATCGACTGACCGGCGGGCCCAGCCATCGCTGAGCATCCGTCACCTGATACGCACACGGTGCTGAACGACGACTCACGAGACGAGTTCGAAGCCATGCCCCGCGTCCCAGTTCGTCCTCGACGTCCTCGACGGCCTGATCCCTGGCGGGCGGATCGAAGAAGCGACGCGACGTCCGGGCCAGCTGGACTGTCTCGCTGACCTCGTCGACGAAACTCACCCTCGCCCGAAGCGAACCGCGAACCGCTTCTCACACGACAGATCGGTCCAGCGAACACAAGGCTTCGATGACCAGGGGGTGTTGACCGGGTTGGTCGAGGTCTTACTGGTGAGCCGGTCGGCGTTGTCGTAGCCGTAGGTCCAGGTACGCCCGGTGACCGGGTCACCGGCGGTCTTCAGACGGTTGGCGTCGTCGTAGGTGTAGTTGGCGGCGCCGGCAGCGTCGACGCGCTGGGTGGGGTTGCCGAAGGCGGCGTACGGGCGCCAGGGGTCGGCCTGACCGGTCATCGTGCCGATCTGCGCGCCGTCCAGATACAGCACCTGATCGGCTCCGGCGACGGTCAGCGCCACGTGGTGCCACTGGTCGTCGTTGACCGCGGCCGCCCACGCCATCGGGGAGGCCACCGCCTTGAACGCCCCGCGCAGCTTGCCGTCGGTGCCGACATACAGCATCGGCCCCTCCGGCACCGCGCTGTAATTGGCCGAGGCCGCCGGCAGCACACCGGAGCCGGTGGTCTTGAACCACATCTCCATCGACACCTGATCGCCCAGATGCGCCAGCGCGTACTGCGGCAGGATCGCCAACGAGTTGTTGAACTCCACCGCCGTCGCCGTGGCCGCCGAATCCACCAATGACGCCAGGCCCTCGGCCGAGCCGGTCAATTGCTTCGGCGAATCAGCGCTGCCCTGAACCGTTGTGGCGGCCTGTGCCACCGCGGTTACCGGAATGGCTTGAATGGACAACAGGCCCGGTACCAACGCCGTAGTGAGCGCCACCGTCGTCCAGGCCCTGCGGCCCGCCGAACGCGACCATGACAAACTCCGGCGCATACGCCGTCACTCTCCGACCCAGTCAGCGCGACGGCCAAGACCTTCGCGTCGCCCCGCCCGCACAAGCTCCTCAGCAACGCCAGGACCAGCGGTTAGAGCGCTCCACACGCAAACGGTCAGAAATTACCCAGAGATCATCTAGGCGCACAAGATCTATATAAGTAACAAATAAAGCAAACATGATTGTAGTGTGATAAATATCACACTCAATATGCTTGCGCGCCCCACCGGGATGCCCGGCGATCGGAATTGGAAGGATTTCTGGCTTCTCGAAGCTTGGCGAACATCGTGCTGATCGCCATGAGGCCAGGGCGGCCGGGGTGTTCTGAAAGGCCGTTTTCAGGCGCAGATCGAGAAATGCACCCGGATGACATGCTTCTGTCGGTAGAACGGCATTGCTGATGCTGGCGCCGGAGGCAATTCAGGCGGCGCCGAGGGGGGCGGCCGCTCTCAGCAGCGGTCACCGTCCGCCCTTGCTTCGAAAATGCCCTTATCTCCACCTGTTGATAATTGAACGTGACATACAAGACGTCCCGATATGTATTCCCCTTTGAAATACCCAATCCTCATGGCCTCGGTACTGCCGTGACCAGCGTGGACCATTCAAACAATGACCAATATTGATGGCCGCCAATCAATGCGCTCACGGTATTCGCAAATGGAAGTGCCACCAAGATCCAAAGAATCGTTATTCGTGCGTATACCAGCCGTTCGGGAATGGCCTTGATGAGCAGTCCAAAAAACCCCCAGGCCAGTGGCGTAAAAAACCACCAGAAGAGACTCGCGTCCAACCACTCTCCCGCTATTTCACACCCTTCGGGTGCATATTTCACCGACAGCTCGGTGCCGGGATAGCACGCCGCATTTCTAAGTGCTGTCCCTATCCTCATCAACATGAACGAGAGTAGCCACAAAAAAGTTGCGGCGATGGTTGCCGCCGCGATCGATTTTGTAATCGAGAATGCATGCGCAGGCGGTTCCGGAGAAGCTTGCGCACGGGAAAATTCGACCATCGTTAAACCTTAAGCTCAGGAGCATGGTCTTGCCAATTTACCAATGACCAATCTCTGGCGAGTGCTACCGAACGCGGAGCGGGTGCCAGGGGGGTGCTGCAGATGGGGATGCGCATAATGACCGTGCAGCAACCTCCGGCCGGTGATGCATGCACTTACGAATCACATGCGAGTGCATGCATCACTCATCATTACCTCTTCGACTTCTCGAAAACTGTTCGAGAAATCCGCGGTGTACTTGTATCGGATCGAACTCCTGGTTGTCACCAGGCTGTGGCCCTACTCTCCGCGCCGGCGGAGGATGAACCCCTTCTCATGGGCATCCGCACCGGTGGAGGCAACTGCCCATAGCGTGTTCGACCCCGGCACCCGGGTGATCGATGTCCTCGTCACCCGGTTCCAGGCGGCCTCGTCCTGGTCGGGGATGGGCAGGCTGGGACTGTAGGAGACGGCCCACTCACCGGCTGTGTAGCGGAGGAAGAGCACCTGCCTGGGGTGGGCCAGGTCGACGCCGCTGGCCCACACGGTCCCGGATGCGTCAGCGGTGAGGCTGGAGAGGTGTCCCCGCTCCACCGGTACCGGCACCTGGCGCCAGGATGTTCCGTCGTAGTGCAGTGAGATCGGCATTTCCAGCGTCTGGCGTTTGTTGTCCGGGTCGGGCGAGTTCCTGTGGCCGACCGCCCAGACGTTGTTCTCGGCCACTTGCCATACCTGGGTGAGCTGGCCGCCGGGGATCGGCGGGGTGGTGCTCACGTTCCACTTGGTGCCGCCGTCCGTGCCGTGCAGCACCAGCGGCCGGTTGTCCGCCGAGCCGACCGCCCAGTAGTCGCCCGCTGAGCCGACCGCCCAGATGTCGCCCGTCTTGCTGTGCGCGGTGATCGCCTGCAGTGAGCCCGGGGTTCTGAACTGCGTGGCGAACCCCTTGCTCTTCGTCCAGCTCAGGACGGTGGCCTTGCTGTGGCCTTTCCCGGGGTGCAGGACGCCGTATACGAAGTCTGTGTTGCCGGCGAACCACGGGCGCTTTCCGGAGACGGCTACGTCGGAGAACAGGATGTCGGTGTCGAGGCTCTTGTTTCTGTAGGGGTGGTGTTCCCTCCAGCGGGAGCCGTTCCAATGTGCCGCCCAGGCGATGATCCCGCTCCCGGCCAGCCACACGTCATCGGCCGCTTTCACGCTGACGCCGTCGATGTATTGGGACCTCCCAGCCGGAGCGGTGGCCTGACGCCAGCGCGAACCGTCCCAGCGCTCGATGAGCGGGTCACCGAAGTCGTCCTCCGTGCCGCCCTTTTCGCCGACCGCCCACACATCGCGCTCGCCGGTCGCGGCCACCTCCACCAGCGCGCTGGTGGAGGAGATCTTCGCTCCCTTCACGATGTGCCATTGTCCTGTTTCGTCGTTGATTGTCCTCGACCTTGGCGATGTTGGTGTCGTGATCTGCGGATTCCCCACCGACGAGGAAACTTTCGACAAGGAAGGCAATGTCGCCTGCGTCGACAGGGCGTCGGTCATCCCGCAAGCCATCGCTGACGAACTCAGACAGATCGTAGGAACGGCAAGGACCGATAGGCGGCGGCCCAGGGAATGACGATCACTCATGTTAGGGAACCATGCCAGATTTTCACCCGTCAGTCTCCATCGGGGATGATGCGGGCAGGCGATGACGTCGGTGCGGGTCGAGGTGTAGGAGCAGGAGTCGATCAGGCGGGCGTCGGGGCGACGGATGGAGGCGGTGTCGCGGTCGTTGTTCCACACGTAAGCACCCCTGCTCCAGTGCAGGGTGGTGGTGCTGTCGTGGCCTTGCCCGGTGCGGACGGTGATCTTCTTGCCCGCTGCGAGCAGGACGTCGTCGCTGAGGGCGTAGGTGTAGCCGGTTTTCGTCACGCAGACTCCAGCCGGCCAGGTCGATCGCGGCCCGGGTGGTGTTGAGGATCGTCACGTACTCGCCGTTGAGGCTGGTGTTGGAGCGCCGGTCGACTCTGGGTGAGTCGTAGTAGATCTTGATGATCTGGATTGCCAGGACGGCGGCCTGTGCCGGGACGATCGGAGCGAGCACAGCGACTCCGCAGAAGGCGACGTCTGCGGCGGTAAGGAAAAGACGCACCATGAGTTCTCCGTGATGTGGGTGCCGAAACGCAACGAAGAACGGCCAGCAGAGCCAGCGGGTTGCCGGGCAACCGGGTAGCCGCGACCACCAGGTCGTCATCGGCGCCCACACCGCCGCGCTGATCGACGCCTACCTGGCCGAGCGCGGCATCACGCCCGGCCCGCTGCTGGTCACCCGCACCGGCAAGCCGCTGTACCGCTCCTACGTGCTCGAGCTCATCCAGCGGCTGGCCGGCGCGGCGGGCATCCCCGACCCCGGGACGCTGTCGCCGCACTCCATCCGGCACAGCGTGGCCACCGACCTGCTCGCCTCCGGCCTCCCCCTGCACGTGGTGCAGGCCCGGCTCGGCCACGCCGACCCCCGCACCACCCAGACCTACCTCCACGACGAGCACCTGCATCGCAGCCCCGCCCGCCACGCCGATGCGCGCCTGACCGCCGCCCTCGCCCGACGGCACCACTCCACCGACCGCGACCGGCCGCTGTCCCCCACGCGGGAGGAGAAAGCGGGTGCGCCAGGAGCCATCTCGTTCGCCGTCGACCGCCCGGCCGGCCGGGACAGTGACCTGCGGCCCCCGCCCGCCCCGACCGTCCCCGGCAG
>NZ_JBSFPS010000171.1:0-21419 GCF_053588315.1 Streptosporangium sp. NPDC003464
AGAGCGTCGGCCGGAGCACCACGGTCCGCCTGCTCGACGAGCAGTTCATCGACTACCGCGCGCGGCTGACCGACGACTGGCCGATCCGGGCCGACGTCCGGGTGGCCCCGTTCATCAGCGCGATCAAGCGCGTCGCGCTGGTCGCCGAGCGCAACACCGCGATCCGGCTGTCGTTCGGTCAGGGCCAGGTGCTCATCCAGGCGGGCGGGGGCGACATCGGCCGCGGCGCCGAGGTCCTGGACGCCGAGCTGTCCGGTGAGGGCATCCAGATCGCCTTCCAGTCCCAGTTCCTGCTGGACGGCCTGGCCGGGGTCGAGACCGAATACGTCCGGCTCAACCTGCAGTCCCCGAGCCGGCCGGCTCTCATCACCGAGGTCCCCGGCGACGCCGACCCCACCTTCCGCTATCTCGTGATGTCCCTGCGCCTGCCCTGACGGCCTTCACCCGGCGCCGCCCTCCCTCCCCCTCCTGAGAACCTCAGGTGGCGCCTGAAGGGCCTCAGGGCGGCGCCTGACCGGCTTCCCGCCCGGCTCCCGCTCCCGTCCGGCGCGACGATCTCAGACGACGTGAAAGGGCCCCACCCCCGCCGGGGGTGGGGCCCTTTCAACGTCGGGGCGGGAGGGGTGGTGAGGAGGTGGGAGAAGTCAGGAGGAGAGCTCCTGAGCCTCGGTCAGGGCGATCAGGATGTGCTCCATGCACGCGTGGCCGGCGCGCTCGGCGGCGGCCGCGTCGCCGGCCGCGATGGCTCGGGCGATGGCCTCGTGCGGGATGTAGGTGCTGTTGAGCGAGGTGCCCGCGGCGGTGATGCTCGCCCGCAGGGCGGCCGAGAAGTCCTCGTAGAGGTCGATCAGGACCAGGTTGTGGGTGGCCTGGACGACGGCGATGTGGAAGGCGAGGTCGGCCTCGACGAACGCGTTGGGCTCGCCGAGCTCCCAGGCGCGCTCCCGTTCGGCCAGGGCGGCCTCGATGCGGACGATGTCGGCGTCGCTGCGCCTCGTCGCGGCCAGCCGGGCGGCCTCGACCTCCAGCGCGCGCCGTACTTCCAGGATCTCCAGCTGCTCGGCGGTGCGCAGCCGCCGCAGCATGGCCCCTGACAGCTCGCTGGTGGCGCGGACGTAGGTGCCATCGCCCTGGCGGCACTCCAGCAGCCCGGCATGGGTGAGCGCCCGCACCGCCTCGCGCACGGTGTTGCGACCGACCCCGAGCTGTTCGGCGAGCACGGTCTCGGTGGGAATCTTCGCGTGCATCTGCCAGGAGTTCGAAGTGATCTGCTCCTTGAGCTGATCGATCACCTGGTCGACGAGAGACGCACGCTGCGCCGTACGCAGACTCACAGTCCGCCTCCTCCGGGGAAACCAATCATCCTATGAGTCAATGACTGGTCGACCATAATAATTCCGGAGGCGGAAAAACAAATCCGGAGCCCCAACGGGTGAGTGGCTTTACCGAACCAGCGCCGAATCGACCGTCACACCAACCATCGCACTCCGGACTCCGGCGGCTTCGAGCGCCCTACGGTATGCGCTCGCCTGCTCCTCGCCGGCACCGACCCGGCTGTAGAGGTCGCCGAGCTCGCGCCAGACCCGCGCGACCTCCCGGTCGGGACCGGCGGTCCCGGAGCGCAGGCCGTCGAGCAGCCCGCAGGCGCTGTTCAGGATGGCCGTGACGTCGCCCTCGCCGCGGGTGAGCGCGACCTGGGCCAGGACCAGATGGGCGGTGGCCGCCGTGACGCCGCTCTGCCCGCCCGGCGTGTCGAGGACAGACCCGGCCAGGTCGGCCGCACCCTCCACGTTGCCGCTGCGGAGCTGGACGTAGGCGAGCACCACCAGGCTCTTGGCGTGGTCGTGCGCCCGGTCGGAGAACGCGCCGAAGACCCCGCTCGCGGCGGTCGCGAGCTCGTGGGCCTCGTCGAGCCGCTCCTCGCCGGCGGAGGCGGTGAAGCGCGACCAGTCCATCGCGATGCGGGCCAGCCGGAAGGCCATCCGGGCCGGACGGCCGGTGGCGATCGCGTCGTCGGCCAGGCGGACGGCCAGCGCGGAGTCCTCGCCCTCGGCGGCGGCGATGCTCGCCTGCCAGAGGGAGTGGATCTCGGCGACGCGGTTGACCACGGCCGACACGCCGTTGACCGACAGGATGTGCCGGACGTAGGACAGGCCGGGAGAGTCCGGCCCGCGGCTGGCCTCGGTCTCCATCAGGGAGGCGGCCAGATCGACGGCGATCTCGCCCTGCGTCAGGGCCAGCCGGTTCACCTGGGTGAGGGCCTGGGCCGCCAGGTCATGGGCGCGCAGGGTGTCGCCGGCACGCTGGTAGCAGCGGCTCAGCGCCACGGTCAGGGGCAGGTCGGCCAGCCGTTCGGGGTGGGCGGCCGCCTCGCGGCGGAGCCGCTCGAACGCCTCCACCGCCGGGCCGATCCGGCCCTGGGCCTCCAGGGCGCGGGCCCGGCCGAGCCGCGCGTGCGCGGCCAGCATGGCGTTCTCCTCGCCGACGACCTTGACGATCTCGCCGAACCGCTCGGCGGCGGCGGACGGGTCGCCGTGCTGCAGCTCCAGCTCGGCGTGGCGCAGCCCCAGCTCGGTGTCGATGCGCTGACGCGGCTCGATCCCGTGCAGCAGGAACTCGGTGGTGCACCCCAGCCGTTCGGCGAGAAGGCGCGCGACCACCGGAGTCGGCGTGCGCTTGCCCGACTCGATGAGGGAGACGTAACTGTCGGAGAGGTCAGGCCCGGCTAGCTGGGCCTGGGACATGCGCCTACTCAGCCGCAGTCCGCGGACGCGGTCACCGATGGTTCCCTGACTCGGCATCTGATCTCTCAGGGCGGGGGATGGTCAATGTTCCCGCCATGATTGCATGAAGCAGTCGAATCGGGTAACCCCACGTGAAGAATCCTCAGGTGGACTCTTGTCGAGCCCCATGCCATAAAGGACATGGGGGGACTAATCATCCGAGTCGTTGCCTCCGGGGAACAGCATCTGGCAGACCTCCAGGTAGAGGGTCTCCGGATACGGGATATAGGTGACCGTCGACAAAGCCTGATCTTGACCGGCCGATTCCAGGACGAACTCGCCGTAGCCCAGCATCCGGCCGAGCAATGAGCGCTGGAAGCTCATGTCCGTCACCTTGCCGAGCGGCATCATCGCGACCTTGCGCGTGATCAGGCCCGTGGTGAGAAGCATGCGCTTGGAGGTGACCACGAAGTAGTCGACCGACCACTCCGCCACCTTCCACACGAAGCGGATCAGTAACAGGAGCCATGCCCACCAGACGATGACGAGCGCGCCGCCACCGCCTTGGTCGCCGAACCACTTGCTGAGCAGTCCGGCGAGGATCAGGCCGCCGAAGACCTCGGCGACCGGACGGAGCAGTACGGCCGGGTGACGCCGCACCATGATGACCTGGTGTTCGTGGGGGAGTAGGTAGCGGTTGACCGACGAGGGAGCGGAGTCCCCGTGGGTCACTAACCTCATGACAGATGGGAAACGAACTGGGCCAGGGAATTGGCCGCCGTGTATACCGTGTCCATGGCACCCCTCACCGCGTTCGCCGCGTCACCTGGTCGGGTGAACAGGAAAAACGCCACGAAGGCGGCACCGCCATACGTGAGAACTTTCTTGACCTGCACTGCGGCCTCCTACTACCACTGCCCACTGCACCCGCCGTATACATTACCCACGCCATAGGCGAGGTAAAGCGCATCAGCCATTACGGTCTCGGCCCGTCCCGAAAGCCCTGCTCCGGCTGATGTGTTCTGCGTCACCCGCGCTCACTCGCGACCAGCGCGAGGACCTCCAGGTGTTTGCGGGCGATCCGCTCGACCAGCCCGGGATGGGCGTGGCCGGTGACCTCCAGCGCGCCGTAGTGCGCCGCCGCGATGCAGCGGATCACGGTGGTCGCCGGGTGCACTTCGGAAAACTCATCCCGCAGCGCGGCGCTGACGTCCTCGTAGGGATCCGGTTCCGCGTCCGGGATGACTCGCTCGCTCATGGTTCTCCCTGGTGTGCGCCCACGGCCCGGTGGACCGGGGACACAGAAGAGATGTCTTCGTCACTACCGGTACCCACATAAGCACACTGTGTAACAGAGAAGTGGCGGAACGACTCTCCCTTGGGAAGGAAGATTACTTAGACGACCCCGTAAAGGCGGTCGCCGGCGTCACCGAGACCCGGAACGATGTAGCCGTGCTCGTTCAGCCGCTCGTCCAGAGCCGCGGTCACCAGGCGGATCGGCCTGTCGGTGCCGGCGAAGACCTCGTCCATGTGGGCGATGCCCTCGGGGGCGGCCAGCAGGCACAGCGCGGTCACGTCGTCGGCGCCGCGCTCGAAGAGGAACTCGATCGCCGCGGCCAGGGTCCCGCCGGTGGCCAGCATCGGGTCGACCACGTAGACCTGCCGGCCGGACAGGTCGTCGGGCAGGCGGGTGGCGTAGGTCTCCGCCTTCAGCGTGGACTCGTTGCGGATCATCCCGAGGAAGCCGACCTCGGCCGTGGGCAGCAGCCGGGTCATGCCGTCCAGCATGCCCAGGCCGGCGCGGAGGATGGGGACCACCAGCGGGTACGGCTGGGCCAGCCGTACGCCCTTGGCGGCGGCGACGGGGGTCGCCACCGTCACCTCGGTGGTGCGGACCTGACGGGTCGCCTCGTAGGCGAGCAGCGTCACCAACTCGTCGGCCAGACGCCGGAAAGTGGGCGAATCCGTGTTCACGTCCCGCAGCACCGTCAGCTTGTGGGCCACCAGCGGGTGGTCTACGACCAGGGTCTCCATGGGCGCCAACGGTATCTCGGATGGCAGCTCAGGAGATAACAGACCACACGTACGTGACATCGCCCGCTCACGCGGATTTGATCACAATTTGGTCGGAGAGGCGTACGGTGATGGGCTGGTTCTGAAAGCATTGACATCCGTAGTGAACGCATCGGTGGGGATGACCATGGCAGACGAAGACTCGCTGGACTTTGCCATCGTGGTCTATCGCGAGGACGAGACCTGGGAAGCGGAGATGCTCCCGGTGGCACTCGTCTCGGATCTCGACGGCCTGATTCACGCCCTGCGCCAGCAGCCGAGCATGAACGGGACGATTGGCCTGGTCGCCGTTGGGGATGAGTTCTTCGTGGCGTTACGGGTGTTCGGTGAGCGGGTGGAGGTCTTCCTCTCCGACATCGCCGCGTCCTGGGACTTCCCGCTCGCGCAGCAGGCGCTGGAATACCTCGACGTGCCGGTCCCCGACGAGGACGAGCTCGAGGCGATCCTCCAGGACGAGGAGACGGCGCTCCCCGCGGGGGACCTGTCGATCTTCGCCGACCTGGGCCTCGACGAGATGGAGCTCGGCATCCTGTCCGGAGACATCGACCTGCTCCCCGAGGACGTGCTGTCCAGCATCGCCGCGCGGCTGGGGTTCTCCGAGCCGTTCGAACGCGCCATCGACTCGGTGTTCGGCTGACCTCGGGAGATCGGCCATGGCCTCCAGACCATCCGGCAACAGCGTGTTCTCGGCAGCCTTCGTCCGCACCGCGGACGGATGGAACGGCGCGGAGGTCGACCTCAGCGCCGCCGAGATAGCCGACGACCTGGGCGACGCCGTCCAGGAGCACCTCGGGCTCACCGGTGACGAGCTGGCCCTGCTCTGCGTGGAGGTGGAGGACGAGTGGTTCGCGATCGTCCGCTACCAGGGCGACCAGGAGCCCCGCACGTTCCTCTCGGACGCCCAGGCCGGGATCTCCGACGAGCTCGGAGAGCTCTTCAGCGAGCTGGCCGGGGTCGCGCCGGACAAGGACACCCCCGATCTGGGCGTACGGCCCGCGGGTGACTTCGAGCTGCTGAGCGACCTCGGCGTGAGCCCCGAGGAGCTCATCGAGCTCAGCATGGAGGAGGGCGTGCTCCCCGCGGACACGCTCTCGGTGATCGCCGAGCGGCTCGCCTTCGCCGAGGAGCTCGATCGGCTGCGGTGACCGACTACGTCCCGCAGATGCGGCTCGCCCTGGCGCAGGCCGCGGCCGCCGGTGCCCGTGGCGAGGTGCCGGTCGGCGCGGTCGTCCTCGGCCCCGACGGGGCGGTGCTGGCGCAGGCCGGCAACGACCGGGTGTCCCTGCGCGATCCCACCGCGCACGCCGAGGTCCTCGCCCTGCGGGAGGCCGCGCGGGCCCGCGGGGAGTGGCGGCTGACCGGCTGCACGCTGGTGGTCACGTTGGAGCCCTGCACGATGTGCGCGGGGGCCGCGGTGCTGGCCAGGATCGACCGCGTCGTGTACGGTGCCGCGGACGCCAAGGGCGGGGCCGCTGGCTCGCTCTGGGACGTGATACGGGACCGCCGTCTCAACCACCGGCCCGAGGTCGTCATGGGCGTGCTGGCCGACGAGTGCGCCGACGTTCTCACCGAGTTCTTCGCCGTCCGCCGGATGCGCGAACAATAGTGGTTATCCGGTAAGCTGCTCGGCGGTGGTGTCGCCTAGTGGCCGAGGGCGCACGCCTCGAAAGCGTGTGATGGGGCAACTCATCCGTGGGTTCAAATCCCACCACCACCGCCGCCGAGAAAGGCCCCTGACCCGGTCGAACGGGTCAGGGGCCTTCTCCGTGTCGGCTCCCCCGCTCCCGGCCTGTCAGGCGGGGCTCCGCAGCAGGTCCGTCCCCGACGCCGGCATGTCCAGCAGCGTCGCGCTGTCCCGCTCCGACAGGCCCGCCTCGCGCAGCCGTACGGCGAGGGCGCGGGCGCTCTCGTCGAGCTGCGCGCGCTCGCGCCGGTAGGAGGTGAGCACCTCCTGGGGCAGGCCGGGCAGCTCGTAGACGTATTCGACGGAGACGGGGGTCTCCTCGGGGAGACCGAGGCAGAAATGCTTGACCGCCTCCACCTCTTCGACCAGCTCGGCCAGGCTCTCGCCGGAAACGCTGCCCGGGGCGCCGACGGCGAGGGCCACCCACACGTCGCCCCCGGTGTCGAGCGCTCTGCTGCGAGTGACCTTGAAGGTCAGGTGGTGGGCGGTCATTCCATCCAGTCCCTTCCGAAAACGCGCTCCAGGTCTGTGGCCAGATGGGCCAGTGCTTCGAGTGTGACACCTCGGACGGGGACGGTGGCGCGTGCTATGACGATCTGGTCGGTGTCGAGCAGATGGAGCAGCCGCACCGACCTGGTGGTCTCGACCCAGTCGACCCGCAGCCCGTGCCGGCGGGCGAGCTCGTAGATCCGGTCACGGATCTCTTGGTAGGTGCTCAGCACCCGGTAAAGCTAACGAGGCCCGGGGCGCCCGAGGAAGGTCTTTCATGATTCGGTCACGGGGTCCCGGGCCGAATCCCCTCCACCGCCGGACGGAAAAGGGCTCCCGGGATGCCGGGAGCCCTTTCGGCGTTCTCAGTTGTCCGCGGGGATCTCCAGGACGCGGGCGTGCAGGACCGAGCGCTGGTGCAGCGCCGAGCGCAGCGCGCGGTGCAGGCCGTCCTCCAGGTAGAGGTCGCCGCGCCACTGCACCACGTGCGGGAACAGATCACCGTAGAACGTGGAGTCCTTGGCGAGCAGGGAGTGCAGGTCGAGCACCGCTTTGGTGGTGATCAGCGTGTCGAGCCGGACCTGTCGCGGCGGTATCTGCGCCCACTCGCGATGCGAGAGGCCGTGCTCGGGGTAGGGCCGTCCGTCACCGATCAACTTGAAGATCACACTATGTAGTTTAGGAGAGATTCGGACCGTTTGCCTGCCCGGTTGCTCTTATCGCAGCTCAGCGGCCTCTGTCAGATGTCGCCGGCGAAGGTGTCGCACCTGGTGGGGTCGCCGCTCTCGTAACCGGTGGTGAACCACTTGACACGCTGCGCCGATGTTCCGTGGGTGAAGCCCTCGGGGTCGATCCGGCCCTGGGTGCGCTCCTGGATGCTGTCGTCGCCCACCGCCGCGGCCGCGCTGAGCGCCTCCTCGATGTCGGTCTGGGTGAAGGGCTTCTCGAACAGGCCGGTCTCGTAGGCGTTCTTGGCCCAGGCTCCGGAGTAGCAGTCGGCCTGCAGTTCCAGCCGGACCGAGCCGCTCTCCGGCCCCTGCCGGTCGCCCTGGGCCCTGGCGTTGGTGCCGAGCAGGTTCTGCACGTGGTGACCGTACTCGTGCCCGATCACGTAGGCCTGGGCGAACGGCCCGCCCTTGGCGCCGAACCTGCTCTCAAGCTGCTCGAAGAAGGACAGATCAAGGTAGACCTTCTGGTCGGCCGGGCAGTAGAACGGGCCGACCGAGGAGTCGGCCGCGCCACAGGCGGTGTTGACCTGGCCGGAGAACAGGACGGTCTTGGCGGGCTGGTAGTCCTGCACGACCTTGGGCCAGTAGTCCTGGATGCTGTTGACCACGCCGACCACCCGGCACTCCTCGTTCTGGTCGGCGTCCTGCCCCGACTTGCACTGGGCGCTCAGGTCGGAGCTGGGGCCCACCGGAGCGGGGTCGCCGCCGGTGATGTCGCCGGGATTGATCCCGAATATCAGCGCCACGATGAGCGCGAGGATCCCGGCCGCACCGCCGCCGACCGCGAGGCCGCCTCCGGGGATCCTTCCCCGGCCGCCGCTCTCGACCTGTGAGCTGTCCAGCTGGGCATCGTCCTTGAAATCCATCGCCGACGTCCCTTCGATCCGCTTGGGACCCTCCGACTGCCCCCGGAAGGGCCGGGCATGCCGGGGGGTTGGGGTGCCTCCGCGGGGACGCCGCGACGCCGTGGCCCGCCGGGCCGGTGGCGGGGCGGGCGACCTGCGTTGTCGCGCCCGCTCCGCGGCCGGGCGCGTCCCTGCCGTTGGCTCTGTCAGACATTCCCTCGCACGGTCCTGTCTACGCCGTCCGGCGGCCGCCGCCAGGCCGACTCCGTCCCGTCGTCACCGGAGCCGTCCGCGGCCGGCGCTCCGGGCACCGGCCGCGGCGGCTCCCCGCGCCCCCGCCGGCCGGATTGGTCGCACCACTCTGTGCGAAACATGTATCTCCATTTACGTCTTTCCCCTGCTAAATGGGCAAATGCTTCGTTATGAGGGAAACACGGACTGTAATCATCACGGTACTCACCGCATCGGTGGTGTTCGCCGGCGGCGGCCCTGGCACCGACCCGCGACCGTCGGGCAGGAGGGCCGGCACCGTCGCCGTCCCGGCGGCGAGGACCCCGACGGCGCTGGAGGCCTCCTACAGCCAGAGCATCGCCAGGGTGTTGCCGTCCATCGTGCAGATCTCCTCGGAGGTCGGTCCGTTGGCGGTCGCCGAGGGTTCGGGCATTGTCTATGACAAATCTGGTCATATTGTGACAAATGACCATGTGGTGAGGGGGGCCAAGAATTTCGAGATCACACTGACCACGGGCGGCACTCCCCGGACCGCAAGGTTGGTGGGCTCCGACGAGGCCAGCGACCTGGCCGTGCTCAAGGTGATCGATCCGGCCGGTCTCGTCCCCACCGACTTCGGCGACTCCAGCGAGCTGTCCATCGGCGAGTTCGTGCTGGCCATGGGCAACCCGCTGGGCCTGTCGGGCAGCGTGACCGACGGCATCGTCTCCGGGCTGGACCGCAGTGTCTCCTTCCCGGCCGAGCCCGGCGCCGCTGCCGGATCCACGATCAGCGGCCTCATCCAGACCTCCGCCCCGATCCAGGAGGGCAACAGCGGCGGCGCCCTGATCGACCTCGCGGGGGAGGTCGTCGGCATCCTGGTCGCCAACGTCGTCAACACCGAGACGGGCGCCACGGTTCCGGGCATCGGCTTCGCGATCCCGTCCAACACCGCCACCCGTGTCGTCAGCCAGCTCATCAAGAACGGCAAGGTCACCGACGCCGAACGGGCCACTCTTGGCGTCGCGGTGCAGACCGTGGTCAGCCGCCGGGGCCGGCCGGCGGGCGTCGGCGTCCTGCGGGCGGCCGAGGGCACCGGCGCGCCGCAGGCGGCCATCAAGCCCGGGAGCGTGATCGTCTCGGTCGACGGCACCCCGACCCTGACGGCGCAGGCCCTGGCCAAGGTGCTCGCCGCCCGTAAGCCCGGCCACCGGGCCAAGGTGAAGCTCCGGCGGCCCGACGGCTCCCCCGCCACCATGACCGTGACGCTCGGGAAGCTCCCCGCCGACTGACCGGGCGGGGACGGCCCGGCTGAGACCCGGACCGGGGTCCGGACGCAAAGAAGCCCGCTCCATGCTGGAGCGGGCTTCCATGTGATGGCGGAGGATAGGAGATTCGAACTCCTGAGGGGTTGCCCCCAACACGCTTTCCAAGCGTGCGCCCTAGGCCAACTAGGCGAATCCTCCGTGGAGAAGCTTACCGAACTTTCAGGAGTGCGTAGACCACATATCTCAGGGGCCTGGGCGCTGCGCATTCGATACCCCGAGCACTCCGCGCAGAGGCTAGACTGTCCCAGGACCCCTCGCGCGGCGTCATCCTGTGAACCTCCCCAGGGCCGGAAGGCAGCAAGGATAAGCAGGCTCTGGCGGGTGTGCGAGGGGTCTCTTCGTTTCAGGCCCCTCGCAGGTGGGAGCGTCGCATGAGTCTTGCGCTCTACCGCAAGTACCGGCCCGGGACCTTCGCGGAGGTCAAGGGACAGGAGCACGTCACCGAGCCGCTGCGGCAGGCGCTGCGGAGCGGCCGGATCAACCACGCCTACCTGTTCAGCGGCCCTCGGGGCTGTGGCAAGACCTCCAGCGCCCGGATCCTGGCCCGCTCGCTCAACTGCGAGAAGGGCCCGACCCCCGATCCCTGCGGGGAGTGCGAGTCCTGCGTGGCGCTGGCCCCCACCGGTCCCGGCCACCTCGACGTCATCGAGATCGACGCCGCCTCGCACGGCGGTGTGGACGATGCCCGCGACCTGCGTGAGCGGGCCTTCTTCGCACCCGTGTCGGCGCGCTTCAAGATCTACATCATCGACGAGGCGCACATGGTGACCCGCGAGGGTTTCAACGCGCTGCTCAAGCTCGTCGAGGAGCCCCCGCCGCACCTGAAGTTCGTCTTCGCGACCACCGAGCCCGAGAAGGTCATCGGGACGATCAAGTCCCGGACCCACCACTACCCGTTCCGGCTGATCCCGCCCACGGCGCTGCGCGCGCTCATGGAGGAGATCCTCACCTCCGAGAAGGTCCCCTTCGAGCCCGCCGCGCTGCCGCTGGTGGTCCGGGCGGGCGCCGGCTCGGCGCGTGACTCGCTGTCGATCCTCGACCAGCTGTTCGCCGGGTCGGACGAGGCCGGCATCACCTACGCGCGCGCGGTCTCCCTGCTGGGTTACACCGACGGCGACCTGCTCGACGACGTGGTCGCCGCCTTCGCCTCCCGTGACGGCGCGCGGGTGTTCCAGACCGTCAACCGGGTGATCGAGGGCGGGCACGACCCCCGCCGCTTCGCCATGGACCTGCTGGAGCGCTTCCGCGACCTGGTGATCCTGGCCAACGTGCCGGAGGCGGCCACCAGCGGGCTGCTCGACCGGCCCGCCGACGAGCTGGAGCGGCTCCAGGCGCAGGCGGCCTCCATGGGGCCGGCCGAGCTGACCCGCGCCGCGGAGATCTTCAACGCGGGCCTGACCGAGATGCGCGGCGCGGCCTCGCCCCGGCTGCTGCTTGAGCTGATGTGCGCCCGGACGCTGCTGCCCGGGGCGGCGCAGGGAGAGGGCGCCCTGCTGGCCAGGCTGGAGCGGCTGGAGAAGGGCGGCGTCGCGGCGGCCCCCGCGGTTCTCCCCGCGGCTTACGCGGCCCCCGCCGTGGCGTCCTCCGCCCCGGTGGTCCACGCGGCGCCGGCGCCCCAGGCCCCGCTGCCCGTCCCGCCCGTCGCCGTCGCGGCCCCCGCCGCGCCCGCCCAGCAGCCCCGCGCCCAGGCGGGCGACGACTGGCCGGAGCCGGTCCGGCCCGGCGCCCCGGCACCCGAGCCCCAACCCCACTCCCCATCCCCGTCACAGCCCCAGTCCCAGCAGGGATCCGGCGCTCCGGCGGCCGCACCGGTCTCCGACGCCGGGGGCGGGGCCGTACAGCAGGCATGGCCGCAGGTGCTCGGGGTGCTCAAGCAGCGCAGCATCGTCGTCTGGGCGAACGTGAACACCAACGCCCAGGTCGTCGGCGTCGAGGGCAAGGTCGTCACGCTCGGCTTCACCCAGGTCGGCGCGATGCGCAACTTCACCGGAGGCGGCAAGGACGCGGTGGTCGCGGCGGCGCTGCAGGACGTGCTGGGCGGCACCTGGAAGGTCGAGGCCGTCGTGTCCGGCGGTGGGCCCGGCCCGTCCGGCGGCGCCCGTCCCCCGGCCGGGCCGCCTCCGGGCCCGTCCCCGGCGCGCCAGGAGCCCGCTCCCAGGCCGGACCCCGCCCCGGCGGCCCAGCAGGCCCCGGGGGTCCGGCAGGCCCCGGCGGCTCCGGCCGCCCAGGAGGCCCCGGCCCGGCAGGCCCCGCCCGCCACCGACGAGTCCTGGCCGGACGCGCCGCTCCCGGACGACCCCGGTTCGCCTCCCAGCCCGAGTCCCGGCCTGGCCGCCGCGCGCTCGGCGGCCAGGGCCGCCGCCCAGTCGGGCCCCAGGGCCTCCGGCGGTGGCAAGCCGGCCTGGCCGGACGCGGTGCCGGGCCGCAAGCCCGCCGTCGAGACCGACGAGGTCGACCCGCTGAACGACGCGGACGCCGACGTCGACGAGCTCACCGGCATGGCGCTCATCCAGCGCGAGCTCGGCGGCCAGATCATCGGCGAGATCGACCACACCTGACGGCGGTCAGGCGTCCACCGGCCGGCGCGCGCCGCTCCGGCGGTGAGGGCGCGGAGCCGCGCCGCCGGACGGACGAGACCCGCGTCCCGGTCCGTCGCCGCGGCGCTCCGGGGCTGACGGCGCGCCCGCGGCCGTCCATGGGGTCCGGGGCCGGCGGGGTCAGGGCAGGTCGAGGCCGGCCAGGCGGATCCGTGCGGCCACGGTGCGGTGGTCGTCGGGCGGGAGCACGGCGATGAGCCGCTCCAGGACCTGGATGTCGTTCCTGGCGTATTCGGTCTCCGCGTAGGCCCACAGGTCGTCGGGGGCGCCCCGCAGCAGCAGGCGGGCGCGGACCTGGCCTTCCAGCTCCTCGCGCTCGCGGCGGATGGCGGGGGCCTCGGAGCGCGGCAGCAGCGGGCCGCCGTAGGCGCGGGCGATCGGGGCGGCGTCCTCGGCGGCGAGCAGATCCTTGAGCCTGAGGAAGTCGGCCTCGACCGTGCAGGCCAGGCGGTACGGCTTGGCGGAGATGGCGGGGCCGAGCTGGGCGCGGAGGCGGTGGATCTCGGCGCGGACGGTCACCGGGTTGCCCTGGTCGCCGTACAGGTGGAAGGAGAGCCGGCCGGCCGTCATGCCGTGCGGGTTGAGGGCGAGCACCGTGAGGATCTCGGCATGGCGCGGGGACAGCGGGACGCGGACCCCGTCGAGGTGGGCCGAGGGGTGCTCGGTGCCGAGAAAGGACAGGGTGAGCACGGGGACGCGCGCCGGGTCGCCGAGGCGGAGCAGGAAGCCCCCGTCGAGCGGGTCGAGGAAGGCCGTCCGGCCGTCGGGCAGGATCACCCGGTCGCCCGACTCCGGCAGGCGGACGCGCTCGCCCCACCGCAGGGCCCGGTCGCCGGCGACGACGCGTCCGGTCGCGGTGACCAGTGCGCCCGGCTCGCCGCGCAGCGCCCGCAGGCGCCCCTCGTGGCGGGCGCGGAAGCGGCCGTCGCGCTCGTGCATGCGCAGCGCGAGGTGGCTCTCGGCCAGGCGCGCGGTGGTCTCGACGAGCGTGACGGTCGCCGGGTGCAGGGCGCGCGTGGTCCCGCTGATGTCGATGCAGCCCAGCACGTCGCCGCTGTCGGGGTCGATGACCGGGGCGGCGGAGCAGGACCAGACGTGGAGCGCCCTGACCAGGTGCTCGGCGGAGAAGACGTGGACCGGCCGCCGGGCCGCGAGCGCGGTGCCCATGCCGTTGGTCCCGATCGCGCGCTCGCCCCAGTGGAAGCCGTCGGCCAGGCCCACCTCGTCGGCCCGGTGCATCACCCGGCGGTCGCCGTCGCGCCAGAGCACCCGCCCGTCGGCGTCGGCGACGATCAGGATGTGCGCGCTCGCCTCGGCGGTCTCCAGGAGCGTCCCGGTGACCAGCGGCAGCAGCGCGCTCATGGGGTGGGCCGCCCTGACCTCGCGGATGTCCTGCCTGCCGAAGGCGGGCGGGGCCGACGGGGTCTCGGGGTCGATGCCGGCGTCCATGGACCGCCGCCACGACGCGGAGATCAGGCTCCGCGGCCCTCCGCCGCCCGGCCGCTCGCCGCCCAGCCCGGCCTCGTGCAGGCGGCGCAGCCGTACCGAGTAGGCGTCCAGATCGGGGACCGGGACGGCTCCGGGGTGGCCGTCGGGCATCTGCTCCCCCCTGCAATCAAGCCGATGGCCGAAGCATCGGTGGTGAGACCCCCTGCCCGCAACCCGTTCGGACAAAAGGATGCGCGAAGCGTGACCGGACGGACGCAACCTGTGTGCAACCTGGGCCTGGCTAGGTTTCTGGGCACACGCCGTCGGGTGCGGCCGCTTCGGTGCGTGTGCGTCGGGTCCCGGGCGTCTGGAGGGGGGCCGGGACCCGACCGGGGGTTTAGCACCCCTCCCTGGGGAACACGTGCTGAGGCCAGTACAAGACCTGGCCGGAACCCCGTAGGCTCGTGACGACTGATGTCACGGACGAGGAGCACACGACGGTGAACCCAGGGGATGTCAACCTGCAGCAGCTGCTGGAGCAGGCACAGCTCATGCAGCAGCAGCTTGTCAGCGCCCAGCAGGAGCTCAACGACGCGGAGGTCGAGGGCTCGGCGGGCGGCGGACTTGTCGTGGCCACGGTCAACGGTGGCGGCGAGCTGCTGGAGCTGAAGATCAGTCCGGAGGCCGTCGATCCCGGTGACCCCCAGGAGACGGCCGACACCATCGCCGACCTGGTCATCGCCGCGATCCGCGACGCGGTGCGCGCCGCCGCCGACCTCCAGCAGGAGAAACTCGGCCCGCTCGCACAGGGGCTGGGCGGCGGGAGCGGGCTCGGCCAGCTGCCCGGATTCTGAGCCATGTACGAAGGGGTCGTCCAGAACCTGATCGACGAGCTGGGGATGCTGCCCGGCGTCGGTCCCAAGAGCGCGCAGCGGATCGCGTTCCACCTGCTGGCCGCCGAGCCGGCCGATGTGAAGCGGCTCGCCCACGCGCTGCTGGAGGTCAAGGAGAAGGTCCGCTTCTGCCGGGTCTGCGGGAACGTCGCGGCCGAGGAGGAGTGCCGGATCTGCCGTGACGCCCGGCGCGATCCCCACGTGATCTGCGTCGTGGAGGAGTCCAAGGACGTGGTGGCCATCGAGAAGACCCGCGAGTTCCGGGGCCGCTACCACGTGCTCGGCGGGGCGATCAGCCCGATCGACGGGGTGGGCCCCGACGACCTGCGGATCCGCGAGCTGATGACGCGCCTGGCCGACGGCCAGGTGACCGAGCTGATCCTCGCCACCGACCCCAACCTGGAGGGGGAGGCGACGGCGACGTATCTCGCCCGTCTGGTGAAGCCGATGGGTCTGAAAGTCACACGACTGGCCAGCGGCCTGCCGGTAGGCGGTGACCTCGAATACGCCGACGAGGTCACTCTGGGCCGCGCGTTCGAAGGAAGGAGGTTGCTGGATGTCTGACGCATGGAGTGCTCTGGCCGAACGGATCGCCGAGCACACGGAGAACTACATCGACGGCCTGACCCGGCTGGCCGGCGGCGAGGGCGGAGACGCCATCCTGCCGCTGCTGCTGGTGGAGGTGGCCCAGGTCAGTTCGGCGGGCGCGCAGCTCGGTGCCAGCCAGGACGTGATCCTGTCCGGCAACTGGGAGCCGCACCTGAGCGAGGATCCGGACGTCGACGCCGTCCGCACGGCTCTCGCCGAGCGGCTGGGCCCGGTGGACGACTACGCCGAGGTCTTCGACCCCTACAAGGACACCTCGGTCACGCCCTACCGCCTGTCGGACGACCTGACCGCGGTGGCGGCCGATCTCATCCACGGTCTCCGGCACTACCGGGCGGGCCGCCCGCTGGAGGCGCTGTGGTGGTGGCAATACTCCTACTTCAACACCTGGGGCAACCACGCCGGAGCGGCGATGCGGGCTCTCCAGGCGCTCGTCGCGCATACCCGACTTGACGTCGCGGAAGAGCGCACGATGGTGTGATTGTCCACATACACAATGGTGTGATTGTCCACATAGTGGGCCAGACCAGGGGTGATCTACCAGAGCGACAGTAGACTGTGAGCTCCACAGCCCTAGATTGCTTCGGAGACATCTCGTGGCGCTCGTTGTTCAAAAGTACGGTGGTTCGTCCGTCGCCGACGCGTCCTGCATCAAGCGGGTCGCCCAGCGGATCGTCGCGACGAAAAAAGCCGGCAACGACGTCGTGGTGATCGTTTCGGCGATGGGCGACACCACCGATGAGTTGCTGGACCTCGCCCAGCAGGTCTCGCCGCTGCCGCCGGGCCGTGAGCTCGACATGCTGCTCACCTCCGGTGAGCGCATCTCCATGGCGCTGCTGGCGATGGCGATCGCCAACCTGGGGCAGGAGGCGCGCTCGTTCACCGGCTCCCAGGCCGGCGTGATCACCGACTCCTCCCACGGCCGCGCGCGCATCATCGACGTCACGCCCGGCCGGATCCGCGAGGCCCTCGACGGCGGCCAGGTCGCGATCGTGGCCGGCTTCCAGGGCGTCTCCCAGGACACCAAGGACATCACCACGCTCGGCCGGGGAGGCTCCGACACGACCGCGGTCGCGCTCGCCGCGGCCCTGAACGCGGACGTGTGTGAGATCTACACCGATGTGGACGGCGTCTTCACCGCGGATCCGCGCATCGTCCCGGCGGCCCGTAAGATCCCCAAGATCTCCTACGAGGAGATGATGGAGATGGCGGCCTGCGGCGCGAAGATCCTGCATCTGCGCTGCGTCGAGTACGCTCGCCGTTTCCACCTGCCGATCCACGTCAGAAGTTCGTTCAGCACCAAGGAAGGCACGTGGGTCGTCTCCGACCCCGACAGTGAAGGAACAGAGATGGAGCAGCCCATCATCTCCGGCGTCGCGCACGACCGGAGCGAGGCCAAGATCACCGTTGTCGGGGTCCCCGACAAGGTTGGCGAGGCTGCCACGATCTTCAAAACGCTGGCCGACGCCGAAATCAACATCGACATGATCGTGCAGAACGTGTCGGCGGCGACGACCGGTCGGACGGACATCTCCTTCACGCTGCCCACGAGCGACGGCTCCACGGCACTCACCGCACTGAAGAAGATCCAGGAGCGCATCGGCTTCGAGTCGCTGCTCTTCGACGACCAGATCGGAAAGGTCTCGCTGATCGGCGCGGGCATGCGCTCGCACCCCGGCGTCACGGCGACGTTCTTCGCCGCCATCGCCGACGCGGGCGTGAACATCGAGATGATCTCCACCTCGGAGATCCGCATCTCGGTGATCGTCGGGCAGGACGAGGTGGACGCGGCGGTCACCGCCGCGCACCACGCGTTCAATCTCGACGCCGACCAGGTTGAAGCTGTGATCTACGGAGGTACCGGGCGATGAGCCGCAAGCCCACTCTTGCTCTGATCGGTGCGACCGGTGCCGTCGGCACCGTCATGCGCGACATCATCACCAGCCGGGACGACATCTACGGCGAGATCAAGCTCGTCGCGTCCGCCCGGTCGGCGGGCAAGGTCCTGCAGGTCCGCGGGGAGGACCTGGTCGTCCAGGAGCTGACCCCCGAGGTCTTCGACGGCGTCGACATCGCGATCTTCGACGTGCCGGACGAGGTCTCCGCGGTCTGGGTGCCGGTCGCCGCCGAGCGCGGCGCGATCGCCATCGACAAGTCGGGCACCTTCCGGATGAACCCCGAGGTCCCGCTGGTCGTGCCGGAGGTCAACCCCGAGGCCGCGCGCAACCGGCCGCTGGGCATCATCTCCACCCCCAACTGCACCACGCTGTCGATGATGGCCGCGATGGGCGCGCTCCACGAGCAGTACAACCTGCGCGAGCTGGTGGTCGCCTCCTACCAGGCGGTCTCCGGCGCCGGTGTGGCCGGCTCGGCCCGCCTCTACGACGAGGTCGAGGCCCTCGCGGGTGACCGGACGGTCGGGCAGAGCGCCGGTGATGTGCGCAAGGCCCTGCAGAACAAGCTGGGCGAGGGCGAGTCGCCGTTCCCGGCGCCGGTGGCCTTCAACGTCGTGCCGTGGGCGGGGTCGCTCAAGGACGGCGGCTGGGCCTCCGAGGAGATCAAGCTCCGCAACGAGTCCCGGAAGATCCTCGGGATCGACGACCTGAAGGTCTCGGCGACCTGCGTCCGCGTACCGGTGATCACCACCCACTCGCTGGCCGTGCACGCGACCTTCGAGCGTGAGATCACCGTCGCCGACGCGCACCGGATCCTGGAGGCCGCCCCGACCGTGGTCGTCATGGACGACCCGGCCAACGGCGTCTTCCCGACCCCGGCCGACGTCGTCGGCACCGACCCCACCTACGTGGGCCGTGTCCGCCAGGCGCTCGACTTCCCCAACACCCTGGACCTGTTCGTCTGCGGAGACAACCTCCGCAAGGGTGCGGCGCTGAACGCGGCGGAGATCGCCGAACTGGTCGCGGCCGAGTTCGCGTAGGTCACGGACCCGCCATGGGCGCGGGTCCGCCGTGGTTCCCGGGCCCGCGTGGTCCCGCCCGCCGTACGGCCGGAAGACGCCTTCCGGCCGTACGGCGGCGCCGGGCGCCATGAGTTCAGCCGTACGGCGGGGCCGGGCACCACGGGCGTCACCGGGCACCACGGGCGCCGGAGGAAGAGACCACGGGGGTCAGAGGAAGAGAATGTCCCAGTGGTCGGACTCGCGGGCGTAGACGGTCCCCTCGTCCCGGTAGAGGGCGGCCCCGTCGCCGCGGACGCCGTCGAGGACGTGCTCGCGGGTGATGTAGCCGTTGATGCAGGGGTTGAGCTCGATGTCCAGCTTGTAGCCCCGGTGGTGGCTGTAGCGGCCGGGGGCGTGGCCGACCTCGGTGCCGCCGGTGACGACGACGGGGCAGCCGCTGCGGCGCTTCAGCGCGATCACGTTCTCCACGGTGGCGGCCCGCACCGCCTCAAGTGAGGTGCAGGTCCCCACCCTGCGGTTGCTGCACCCCCCGGACGACATCCAGCGCAGGCCGGCGTCGCGCAGCAACTGTGTGGCCTGCGCGTGGCCGAGCCGTACCGGCTGGCCCGGGGCGGACTTCCCGCCCGGCCGCCCGGACTCCCCGCCCGGCCGTCCGGCCGCCCTGACCGCGCTCGCCTGCCGGTACAGGCTCCGGGCGTAGCGCCGGGCGGCGGCCAGGACGCCGGCGGGCGCCCCCGCGGCCGTCACGGTGATGGACGGGCGCGGGCTGTCGGCCGCGGCGGTGCCGTGCGAGGCCAGCGCGATGAGTGATATCTGCAGTGCCAGCAGTGCCCCGGCCGTGAGCCGCGCACGCCGCTGTTTACAGGGACGTGTCCCCATACATTTATCCCTTGTGACGGGAGCCCTCCCACCGAAAGGATCAATCCCACATTGGAACCGGTATGACCCCTCTGGGGGGGTGGATTTTGCCCTGCGATGGCGATCATCGTGATCCACGATGACCTCACGGCGCCATGGGTCGTACAGTGACGAACGTGGCCGAGCCGACTCAGAGAAGCAGGGGATCAGACAAGACTCGCGAAGTCATCGTGGAGACCGCTTTACGGCTGTTCCGCGAGCGCGGATACGAGGCCACCACGATGCGGGCCATCGCCGCCGAGGCCGGCGTCTCGGTGGGGAACGCCTACTACTACTTCGCCTCCAAGGAAGCCCTGGTCCAGGCGTACTACGACCGGGCACAGGCCGAGCACGAGGCCGCCTGCGAGGAGCTGCTGGCCACCGAGCGCTCCTTCGCCCCGCGCCTGGGCGGGGTGCTGCGGGAGTGGGTGCGCGTCTCGGAGCCCTATCACGAGTTCGCGGTGAAGTTCTTCAAGCACGCGGCGGAGCCGAGCAACCCCCTCAGCCCGTTCAGCGCCGAGTCGTCGCCCGCCCGGGACGCCGCGATCGCGATCTACCGCAGGGTGGTGGAGGGATCGGCCGACCGGATGGACGCCGAGCTCAGGGCGGAGCTGCCGGAGCTGCTCTGGCTGATGTCGATGGGGGTCGTGCTGTTCTGGGTGCACGACACCTCGGAGGGGTGCCGGCGGACCTACCGGTTCATCGAGCTCAGCGTGCCGCTGGTGGACCGGCTGGTCGGGCTCTCCCATCTGCCGGGCCTGCGGGGGGTCGCCCGGGACTTCATCGCGGGGGTCCACGAACTCCGTGAGTGACGTCCGGCGCGAACCACGAGAATTCCAGTAACGAACACATTACCCTCGGTAGTTACTTCGGTGACGAGTTCGAGGGAGTCTCATGGGCTGGGTAACCATGCTGGTCGTGGCGGCCGTCGCGATCACGATGATCGCGCTTCTCGTGCTCAGGCGGCGGGGCAGGGCGGAGGAGGGCGGCGGCTCCGCGTCGGTGGACTTCTCCGCCAACCTCGCCCTCGCCGTCTACCTGCTGGTGCTGGCCTACGCCGCGGTGCTCTGCCGGGACGCCCTGTCGACCTCGCAGGCCGACGTCCAGGCCGAGGCGGAGGTCCTCACCGAGATGTACTGGTCGGTGGCGCCGATCCCGGAGGCGGCGCCGATCCGGGCGCAGATCCGCGACTACTCCGCCAGGAGCGTCGACCTCGACTGGCCGCTGATGGCCAAGGGGCAGATGTCCCCGATCCCCACGCTGATGCTGGAGGACATGCGGGCCGCGACGATCCGGCTGCGGCCCGCCGGCGAGGAGAGCAAGGGCCTGCAGCAGGACGCGCTCAGCCATCTGTCCGAGGCCGCCCACGCGCGCGCCCTCCGCACGGCCGACGCCGGCACGGGCCTGGAGAGCATCTTCGTGATCTCAATGATCATCTCCGGGCTGCTGGTGATCGCACTGCCCTGGACGCTCGGGGCCAGGCCCACGCTCCCGTCGATCATCGGCGACGCCGTCAGGGTGGGCGTGGTCGTCATCGGGATCGGCTTCATCATGCTGATCAGCCACCCGTTCGCGGGGCTGGGCGCCGTCGGGCCCGATGCCTTCAAGGCGGCGCAGAAGCAGTACGACCAGATCGACGAGCGGTTCCCGGTGAGATACGCCGCCGAATAGCGGCCCGGCGCGGCGTCCGGGGCCCGCCGGCGGATCTCCGCCGGCGGGCCCCCGCGTCTTCTCCGCTACCGGCGGGCCCTGCCGTTCAGCGCGGCGACCGCGGTGACCGAGATCACGCCGGTGAAGACCACCAGGATGACCAGCCTGCGGTCGGTGCCCCGGCGCCGGTCGGTGAAGCGGGCCGGCGCCGCCCGTCGCTCCAGGGGGCGGGCGGAGGGGAGCGGCCGGGGCGTGGGGGTCGGGGTCGGGGTCGGGGTCGGGGCATCCGGCCCCCGCGAGGAGCTCCGCCAGCAGTTTCCCGGATTTATCCTCGTATATCCCGGCGGCGGC
>NZ_JBSFPS010000172.1:0-21335 GCF_053588315.1 Streptosporangium sp. NPDC003464
GTTGACCTGCTGCTCGATCACCTGCGCGACCGCGAGATTCTCCGCGCCCCGCGGCCTGGAGCGCAGGAAGTCCCGGTAGCTCGCGCCGTGCGCGGCCGGGGCGTGGTCGATCACGTGCGGGTCCTCGGCGTGCACGATCATCAGTGCGTCGAACGCCCCGATCTCCCGTAGCGCGTCCGCCAGCTCGCCCGGTTCCAGGTGGGGGAACTCGTCCACGCCGGAGTGCAGCAGGAAGCACTTGAATCCGAACACGCCCGAGTCGTGCAGCCCGCGCAGCTCGCGCAGGTTGCCCGGTACGGCCCCGCCCCAGAAGCCGACGTCGACGTACACCCGTCCCTCGGCGGTCTTCCGCTTCGTCCGCAGCGCCGCGACATCGGTGGTCGGCGGGATGCTGTTCAGCGGCATGTCGATGATCGTCGTGACGCCGCCGGCCGCTGCCGCCCGGGTGGCGCTCCCGAAGCCCTCCCACTCGGTCCGGCCGGGGTCGTTCACGTGCACGTGGCTGTCGACGAGGCCGGGCAGCAGCACCTCGTCGTCGCCGAGCTCGACCACCTCGGCGGCCTCGAGGTCCGCATCCAGCGGCTCGACCGCGATCACCGTCCCGTCCCGTACGCCGATGCTGCGCGCCACCTCCCCGGCCGCGGTGACCACTCGACGGGCCCTGAACAGCAGGTCCAGCTCGGCCATCAGACGAAACCTCCATTGTCGATCGGCCACCCGGTCACGGTCTTGGGCCGTGGCGTCGCGTAGGTGCGCACCTTGCTCGTGGTGAGGCCGAGCCGGACGAGCCCCTCGGCGAGGGCGACCGCGGCGGCGACGCCGTCGACGACGGGTACCCCGGTGGCGGCGGTGATCTCCCGGCCCAGGCTGGCCATTCCGCCACAACCAAGACAGATCACCTCAGCTCGGTCGTCGACGACGGCTTTCCATGCCTCGGCGACGATCGCGTCGACGGCCCGGCCGGGATCCTCCTCAAGCTCGAGAACCGACAACCCGCTGGCCCGGATCGACGCGCACCGGTCGGCCAGCCCGGCGAGCCGCAACCTGTCCTCGATCTGCGGTACGGCGCGGTCCAGCGTCGTGACGACCGAGTACGTGCGGCCGATCAGCATCGCGACCTGCGCGGCCGCCTCGGTGATGTCCACCACGGGTACGTCGAGCAGCTCCTGCAGGCCCTCGCGGCCGTGCTCGCCGTATCCGGCCTGGATCACCGCGTCGTACGGCTCGGCGTACCGGACGACCCGGTCCATCACGGCGACCGCCGCCAGATAGCTCTCGAAGTTCCCCTCCACCGACTCCGGCCCGAACGACGGGGTGAGCCCGACGATCTCGACGCCTGGCGACGCGTACGCCGCGGCCTGCGCACGGATCGTCTCGGTCATCGACGCGGTGGTGTTCACATTCACGATCAGGATGCGCATCTCACTCCACCCGTCCGAGGCGCCCTGGCCCGGCCGGCTTGGTCAGGGCGCGGAGTCCGGGTGGGGCGACGCCGGCGAGGGCGCGGACCTCGGCCTCGTCGACGGCGCCGCACTCAAGGCCGCGGACGAGGAATCCGGCCATCGCCCGGGCGGTCGCGGGCTCGTCGAGGAAGCCCGAATCCGCGCGGTCGAGATAGCCGCGCAGCCGGGCGGCCGCGGCGGGCAGTCCCTCACGGAAGAACGCGTAGACGGCGGCGTACCGGCTGGGGAGCTGGGCCGGATGCAGGTCCCAGCCCTGGTGGATGCCGCCCTCCAGGGCGCGCCGGACCAGGCGCGCGTGCAGCCGCCAGGCGGCGCGGACCGCGTCGGTGCCGCCGACCGGGAGCACGTTGGTCGAGCCGTCGCTGACGCGTACGCCGGTACCGGCGGCGGCGACCTGCATCACCGCCTTGGCGTGGTCGGCGACCGGATGCTCCACGCTCTGGTACGCCGCCGACACCCCGAGCGCCGCCGAGTAGTCGTAGGTGCCGTAGTGCAGGCCCGTGCAGCGCCCGGCCGAGACGCGGATCATCGATGCCAGCGGCGAGACGCCGTCCGGGCCGAGGATCGCCTGCGGTGTCTCCACCTGGATCTCGAACCGCAGGCTCCCGCCTTCCAGCCCGTACGCCGCTTCCAGCCGCTCGGCGGCCAGCACCATCGCCTCCACCTGCTCGACGGAGGTCACCTTCGGGAGCGTGACGACGAAGCCGTCGGGCGGCGGGCCGAGAGTCTCCAGGAAGATCGCCAGGGTGCGCAGGCCGCGCCGCCGGGTCGGCGCCTCGAAACTCTTGAACCGGATTCCATGGAAGGGCGAGCCGTCGCCGGAGGCGACAGCGGCGGCGAGGGCCTCCGCGGCGGCCCGGGCGGTGGCGTCCTCGTCGGCGTCCGAGCGGTTGCCGTAGCCGTCCTCGAAGTCGATCCTCAGGTCTTCGACCGGCTCGCGCTCCAGCTTGGCCCGGACCCGGTCGTACACCTCCGCCGCCGTCCGCGGCGGCAGGTCGAGCGCGTCGGCGAATTCCACGACGGTCCGGCCGTGCTCGGCCAGCGCCGCCCGGGCCTCCCTGCCCCATGTCCGTACGGTGTCCGAGGTGTAGCGGTCGGCCGGGACGTAGACGGTGTGCACCGGCTGCCGGCCGGACGGCTCACCGGGGTAGGCCGTACGCAGTCGCTCGTCCGCCGCGGCGAGCCGGGTGTCGAGCTCGGCGGCGAGGCCGGCGCTGAGCTCGGCGGCGAGGCCGGCGCCGCTCATGAGCCGGCCTCGACGACGCGGAAGGACGCGGGGAACAACAGTGCCTGGTCGCGGCGCATGTGGTCACGCTCGGAGTAGGCGGCCTTCATCGTCTCGAAGTAGGTCTGTGCGCGGAGCCGCATCGACTCCTCATCCACCCCCGCGATCATCCGGTCGCGCATCACCGGCCGGCCGTCGATCACCACGGTGGACACGTCGGCGCCCGTGCAGTTCATCAGCAACGTCCTGATCGGGTCGTCGACGGGGCCGGTGCGTGGGCCGGAGAGGTCCACGACGACCAGGTCGGCCTTGGCGCCGGGGGCGAGCCTGCCCAGATCGTCCCGGCCCAGTGCGCGGGCGCCGCCCAGCGTGGCGGCCCGGTAGTAGTCGGCGGCCGAGCCCGCCTCCAGCCGTCCGGTGACCAGCTTGGCCAGGTTGTTGCCGTAGTCCATGTTGCGGATCATGTCGGGCGGGAAGGAGTCGGTGCCCAGCGCCATGTTCACGCCGGCCTCCCGGTAACGGTCGAAGTCGCGGAGCGCGTCGCCGTACCTGACGAAGGTGAGGGGGCAGTGCACGATCCCGGCCAGGGCCGCGAGCCGGTCCGGTGATCCCTCGAACGGCGTCTCGGGGTCACCGAGGTACAGGGCGTGCGGGATCAGCAGCCGGGGACCGAGCAGGCCCACCTCGGCCAGCACGTCCAGCGGGTGCCGGCCGTACCACTCGCGCAGCAACCGCAGCTCCGTCATCCCCTGCATGCAGTGCAGGCGGACCAGGCAGTCGAGTTCCTCCGCGGCTCGGGCGGTGGCGCGCAGCAGGTCGAGGGTGACGGTCTCGATGCGGCAGGGCAGCAGCGCCCCTCGGATCCGGCCGTCGTGGGCGCCGTCGACGTCCCGGACGAAGCGGATCGCGTCGGCGAGCCCCTTCTCGCCGAGCTCGGGCTCCCAGTGCACGTCCCTGCTGCCGTCGGCACGCAGCACGGGCACGCCGGAGCGGTAGGACGGACCCAAGTACATGCGCAGGCCGAGCCGTCCGGCGATCTCCACGACGCCGGCGAGCTCCTCGTACGACTCGGCCCAGGCGCTGTGCGTCTCGGCGGCGATCGGCATCGCCGTGGTGATGCCGTTGCGGATGAGCTGGGTGAGCGCGTACTCCCGCATGAAGAGCGTGTCCTCGAGCGGGAAGACGGCACGGCGCCGGTTGACGGCATAGTCCTGTGACCACCCCAGCCCGCTGGAGTCGGCGTGCCAGGTGTCGAGGATGGCGTGGTCGATGTCGGCCAGCGCGTCCAGGTCGATGAAGCCCGGCCCGACGATCGCCTCACCGGCGTCGATCACCTCGTCGACCGGGCCGTCGTAGGAGCGGCCGACGTGGACGATCCGGTCGCGGTCGTAGACGACGCACGCGTCACGGTGGATGACATGGTCGTCGCCGTCGAAGCCGATGACGAACGACGCCCTGACGAGAGTGCTCACTGTGTGTTCCTCCGGGTCGGCTTCCATCCGGGCCTGGGTACGGCGGCCAGCAGGGCCTTGGTGTATTCCTCCTGCGGCTCGCGCAGCAGGGCGCGGGTGGTTCCTCGCTCCACGACGCGGCCGTGACGCATCACGACGGCCGTGTCGCTGATCTGGTTGACCACGGCCAGGTCGTGGGAGATGAAGACATAACTGATCGACCGCTGCTCGCGGATGTCGGCGAGCAGGTTGAGGATCTGCGCCTGGATCGAGACGTCGAGCGCGGCGACCGCCTCGTCCAGCACCAGCACGCGTGGCTCCACCGCCAGGGCGCGGGCGATGGCCACCCGCTGGCGCTGCCCTCCGGACAGCTGTCTGGGCAGCATCGCGGCGTGACGTTCGGCCAGGCCCACGGATTCGAGCAGGTCCAGCGCCTTCTTCCGCCGCTCGGCGGGGGTGAGCGAGAAGTGCAGGGCAAGGCTCGTCTCGACGACGTCGCCGACCCGCTGCAGCTTGTCCAGCGAGGAATAGGGGTCCTGGAAGACGATCTGGATCTCTCGTGCCCGTCTGCGCCGCTCCCCGGCCGACACCCGGCCTGCCGGACGCGGCCGCCCGCAGACGCTGATCGTCCCGCTGGTGGGCGTCTCCAGGCCGAGCAGCATGCGGGCGACGGTGGTCTTCCCCGACCCGGACTCTCCCACGATGGCCAGCGACTCACCTTCGGCCACGGTGAAGGAGACCTCGTCGACCGCGGTGGCGGTGCCGTACGTCTTCCGTAGCCGCTCCGCTTCGATCACGCTCATGCCGTCTCCTCCGCCCTCAGGCAGGCGACCCCGCGGACGGACGGCGGCCGGCTCTCCCGGCAACGCGGCTCGGCCAGGTCGCAGCGTGGCGCGAACGCGCAGCCCTCCTCGGCTTCGAAGGCCGCCACGGGCCGTCCGGGGATCACCGGCAGCCGGTGCACCGTTCCCTCCAAACTGGGGCGTGATCTCATGAGGCCGCGCGTGTAGGGGTGGCGCGGCTCGCCGTCAAGGTCCTCCACGATCCGGCCCGCGTACATCACCGCGAGCCGGTCACATGTCGCGGCGGCCAGCTCCAGGTCGTGGGTGATCAACAGCATGGCCATGCCGTGCTCGCGGCGCAGCTCGTCCAGGATGGCCATGACCTCTGACTGGGTGGTCACATCCAGTGCGGTGGTCGGCTCGTCGGCCAGCACCAGGTCGGGTTCGACGGCGAGCACGGATGCGATCATGACGCGTTGCAGCAGGCCGCCGGAGAGTTCGTGGGGGTGCTGGCGCAGGCGCCGCTCACCGTCGGTGATGCCGACCTCCTTGAGGAGCTGTACGGCTCGCGCCGACGCCTGCCGTACCGGCATCCGCAGGTTGTGGACCATGGCTTCGGTGAGGAAGTCGCCGACGCTGCGGACGGGGTTGATGTGCGCCCGCGGATCCTGGAAGATCATCGCGATCCGCTTGGCCCGCAGCCGTCGCAGTTCCCTGCCCGAGGGCACCTCGGCGCCGTCGAAGACGATCCTGCCGGTCACGCGGGCGCCCGGCGGGGTCAGGCCGATGACCGCCCGGGCGGTCATCGACTTGCCCGACCCGGACTCTCCCACCAGCCCGACGGCCTCTCCTCTGCCGATGGTCAGGTCCACCTGCTCCACCAGCGTCCGCCAGCTCCGTCCGTACGGCACGGCCAGGCCGAAGCCTTCCAACGTCAACAGGCTCACGGCTGCCTCCCCAGGCGATCACCCAACAGGTTCACTGCGGCCACCACCAGCGCGATCAGCAGGCCCGCGCTCAGCGCCTCCAGCGGCTGGCCCCGCATGGCGCTGTCCAGGCCGCTCTTGACCATCAACCCCCAGTCGGCCGTGGGCGGCTGCACGCCCAGCCCGAGGAAGGAGACCGCCGCCACGTCGATCACCGCGAAGCCGAGCGCGGAGACCGACTGGGCGACGATGATCGGCCGCAGGTTGGGCAGCAGGTGGCGCAGGCAGATGGCGGTCGCGGAACGGCCCTGCACCCAGGCGGCGGCCACGTACGGCAGGTTGCGCTCACGCAGCGCCGCGCTCCGCACCACCCGAGCCACGTACGGGGTGTAGGCGACGGCCAGGCCGATCACCACGCCGGGGATGCCGGGACCGAGGACGGCCACGGTGACCAGCGCGAAAACGATGCCGGGCACGGAGAACAGCACATCCAGCAGGCGGGAGATGACCGCGTCCACCTTGCCGCCCGCCCAGGCGGCGACGATCGCCAGCGTGGTCCCCACGACACTCGCGACGCAGATCACCAGCACCGGGGCGAGCAACGTGGTCCGCGCGCCGTACATCAGCCGGGACAGCACGTCCCGGCCCAGGGCGTCCCCGCCCAGGGGATGCGCGACGGAAGCGCCGCCCAGCGCGTTGAACAGGTCGGGCAGGTCGGGGTCGTAGGGCGCGAGCAGCGGCGCGAGCAGGGTGATCACCACGGTGGCGGTCAGCAGGACGGCAGCGGCCACGCCCAGCCCGCCCAGGCGGCGGGTCACTGCCGCGACAGGCGCGGGTCGAGAGCGGAGTAGCACAGGTCCACCACCAGATTGATCAGGACGAAGGCGGTGACGAGCACGAGCACCACCGCCTGGACGATCGCGAAGTCGCGTTGCAGGATCGCGCGGACGAACAACGAGCCCAGGCCGTCCAGGGCGAAGATGCTCTCCACCACGACCGAGCCCGCGATCAGCCCGGCGACGTTCAGGCCGACCACGGTCACCACCGGGATGGCCGCGTTGCGCAGCACGTGCCTGCGGACGATGTGCCCTTCGGCCAGGCCGCGGCTGCGGGCGGTCTCCACGTGCTCCCGGCCCAGCTCCTCCGACACCGAGGCCCGCGTGATGCGGGCGAGGAACGCGGCGCTGGCCAGGCTGAGTGTTATCGCCGGGAGCGTGAGGTGGTGGATGCGGTCACCGAACCCGTTACCGGGCCCGAAGACCGGGAACCAGCCCAGTCCCAGCGCGAAGACGATGACGAGGATCACCCCGATCACGAACGGCGGCGTGGCCAGGAACACCGAGGAGATCAGGCTGACCGCGCCGTCGGCCTTGCCGCCGCGCAGCCCGGCCAGCAGGCCCATGGCCACGCCCCCGGCCACGATCAGCAGCGTCGCGTAGACCACCAGGAAGGCGGTCGTCGTCGCCCGGGAGGCCATCAGCGCGGAGACGTCCTGCCGATAGACCAGGGAGGTGCCGAAGTCGCCCGTCACCGCGTCACGCAGCCAGGCGGCGTAGCGCAGCAGGAACGGATCGTCCAGGTGGTACTGCGCGCGGATGGCCGCGACCTGCTCGGGGGTGCCGCTGCGGTTGCCGAGCAGGAACGCCATCGGGCCGCCGGGCACCAGGTAGAGCAGGCCGTACACCAGGAAGGAGGCGACCAGCAGGACCACGATCAGCCCTGCCAGTCGTTTCGCCAGGAACCTCATGCCGCGCCGAGGCCCGCGGCCCACGGGTAGTACAGGTAGGGGAAGGACGCGACGGCTCCGGTCACCCGCTTGTTCATGTACAGGATCACCGGCAGGTTGTTCAGCGGCATCCACGGCACGTCGGCGGTGACCTTCTGCTGGATCGTCGTCACCAGCGCCGCCCGCTCCGTCTCGTCGTAGGCCGCCCGCGCCTTCTTGATGTCGGCGTCCACGGCCGCGTAGTCGTTGAAGTTGGTGCGGCCGCCCGCCAGGAAGACGGTGTAGATGTCGAGCGGGTCGGGCACGTTGCCGTACCAGGTGGAGAAGAAGGCGTCGATGCCCTCACGGGCCTTGGGGTCGCTGTAGAGGTTCCCGTACTGTTCGACGGGGATCACCTTGATCTCGATCTTCAGGCCGAGCGCCTCGCCGGTCGCCTTGATCAGGTTGGCGGTCTGCTCGTGGACGGCCGAGCTGCCCTGGATCCCGATGGTGATGGTCTGGGTGGGCGAGCCGGCCTCGGTGAGCAACTGCTTGGCCTTGGCCAGGTCGGGCGTCTCCGGGGGGAGCGCGTCATAGGCCTTCTGGAAGGCGTCCCGCTGGTATCCCCAGTATTCGGCGCCGGCGAGGGTGCGCTGCGGCACCGCCGTCCCCTGGAAGACCACCTTGGAGATGGCCGCCCGGTCCAGCGCCAGCGACAGGGCCTGGCGGACCTTCGGGTCGGCGTACGGGCCGGTCTTGGCGGCGCCCAGCAGCGTCCAGAAGGTCAGCGACTTGCCGAGCGTGACCGAGCCGGTCGTGGACTGCTGGAGCTGGCCGAGCCCCGCGGGAGGCAGGTAGAAGTACTGCCCGTCCACCTCGCCGGAGCGCAGCGCGTTGACGGCGGTGGTCTCGTCGGCGATGAACCGGAAGACCAGTTCCTTGGTCTTGGGCCGCAACGCGGTGTCCCAGTAGGCGTCGTTGCGCTTGATCGTCAGCGAGTCGCCGGACTTCCAGCTCTCGTACTTGTACGGGCCGGTGCACATCACACCGCCGGTGGGCGAGCCCAGGTCCTTCTTCTTGGCGTACTCGGCGGAGACGATCGCGCCCGCCGCGGAGGCCATCGCCTGGTTGAACAGCACGTCGGGCTGCTTCAACGTGACGGTGACCTGCATCGGCCCCGTCGCCTTGATCGACTCCACGGTGTGGAAGTAGTCGCCCCACCAGGTGCCGAGTGCGGGATCGAGGTGGCGGTTGAGGCTGGCCGCGACGTCCTCGGCGGTCAGCGGCGTGCCGTCCCAGAACTTCACGCCGTCGCGGATCGTGTAGACCCACGTGGTCGGGCTGGGGTTGTCGGCCTTCTCGGCCAGGCCGGGTTCGATGCCGAACTCGGGGGTCAGCCGCAGCAGGCTCTCGCACATGTTGGCCAGCACGGTGTTCTCGGCGTAGTTGAACGACCTGATCGGGTCGACCGTCTGCGGCTCGTACGGCAGGTTCCACGTCGCCTTGTCCAGTTCCCCGGTGGCCGGGGCGGTGACGGTTTTGAGCTCCAGCTTGGGCGCTCCGCCCGCTCCTTGCTGTTGTTGCTGTTGCTGTTGCGGTGAGGCGGCCTGCTGGCCGCACGCGGTCAGGGCCAGCGCGAGGGCGGTGGCCACGGGTATGGCTCGACGGATCATCAATAGGACCTTTCGCGAACGTGTCCGTTGCGGACGACGAACTGGGGGATGGGTCTGTCCACGACGGCTTGGGCCATGGACTCGGCGCGGACCAGGATGAAGTCGGCGGGGTCGCCGGGCTGGAGCCGCGCCGGCTCCAGGCCCAGCAGGGCGGCGCCTCCGTGCGCCGCGATCTCGTAGCACGTGGCCAGCTCCTCATCGGTGCGGGCGTCGGTGCGGTAGGCGAGCAGGTGGGCGCGGTTGACCATGTCGCCGTCGCCGAACGGCGTCCACGGATCCCGCACCCCGTCGGATCCGAGGCCGACCAGCACACCGGCTTCGAGCAGCGGACCGACGGGCAGGACCGGGTCCGCGCCGAGCGCGCAGGTGGTCAGCGCGACCTCCGCCTCGGCCAGCGTCTCGGCGAGGTCCTCTCGGTCGGCCAGGCAGAAGGCGTGGCTGATCGTGGTCGGCACACCGCTGGACTTCGTCCTGCGAGCGATCTCCAGCACCTGCGCGACCCCTTGCTCACCGCCGTCGTGCAGATGGATGTCGAGCGGTACGGTGTGCCGCTCGGCCATGCCGTACAGCAGGTCGAGGTGTCCGTGCAGGTCGCCGTCGATGCCCACGGGGTCGAGCCCGCCGAGGATGTCCGCGCCCTCCTTCAGCGACTGCTCCATCAGCTCCGCCGTACCCGGCATCGAGAGCAGCCCGAGCTGGGGGAAGGCGACGATCTGCACGTCCAGCAGGCCCTCACGCGCCCGGGCCGCCTCCCGCACGCCGTGCACGTTGCTCAGCCCGTACACCGGGGCGACGTCCACGTGTGCCCGCCACGCCCGCGTACCGCGTGCGATCGCGTGATCCATGAGCGCCCCGGCCCGCTCGGCCACCGGCGCCGCCATCCCCGCCCGCGCCGCGACATCACCCTCGATCAGGTCGCGCAGCGTCCGGGCCGGAGTACGGCTCAGCCAGGGCTGGCCCCAGGTGGTCTTGTCGGGGTGGACGTGCGCGTCGACCGGGGCGGGCAGGGCGAGCAGCCCACCCGCTTCCACCACCTCGCATCCTTCTGTTCTGCGTTCCAGGGGGACGACGCGGCCGTCTTCGACCAGGACATCGTGGGGGCGGACATCGGTGAACAGAATCTGAGCCATACCGGCTGATCCCCTTAACTTGCGGGCAACAGTGGCATAGAATTATCAGACATCAGATGATTAGAGAAGAGGACGAATGCGGCAAGTGGGCCGGACCACCCTCGTCGACTCCGCCATACGTGAGCTCCGCGAAGAGATCTCGAGCGGCGTCTGGCCGGTCGGCACAAAGATCCCCTCAGAGAGCCAGCTGGCCGAGGTGCTGGGCGTGAGCAGGCTGTCAGTACGCGAGGCCGTCCGCGTTCTTGTCCACGCCGGCCTGCTCACCACACGTCAGGGCGACGGGACCTATGTCACCGCCACCGACGAGAGCGAGGTGGCGCTCAAGCGCCGCCTCGACCGCGCGGCGACGATGGACATCATCGACGTGCGGCGCGGCCTGGACCTCGTGGCGGCCCGGCTGGCCGCCGAACGACGGACACCGGAGGACCTTGACGCGCTGAGGGAGACGCTGGAGCGGCGCACCACCGCCCACCAGGCCATAGATCTCGACGCGTTCGCCGACGCCGACCTCGGCTTCCACCTGTCCATCGCCGCGGCTTCGCACAACCCGGTGCTGCTGGACCTGTATCGCGGCATGAGCGAGGCGGTGCGCGACACGCTCCTGCGCGACCACTGCATGGAACGTGCCGTGCTCAGCTCCGACTCCTCCCACCAGGAACTGTACGAGGCGATCGAGGCCGGCGACGCGGCGGGCGCCGTCAAGATCGCGCTCGCCATTCTCGACGAGCAGGAGCGCGGCCTCTGATGCTCCGCGTCCCGCCCGCCTCCAGCGGCGTGCGGGACAGGGGCCGCCGGCCGGGTGGGCGGGGGAGCGGGCCCGTGGAGACGACGGAAGCCCCCGCCCCTACGATGGACCGATGGCATCGATCAGGCAGATCCAAGTCACCTTCGACTGCGCGGACCCTGAGCGCGTCGCTCGTTTCTGGTGCGAGGTGTTGGGGTACGTCGTGCCGCCGCCACCGAAGGGGTTTGCCACTTGGGACGATTTCGATCGCGCACTGCCGCCTGAGCGCCAGGGGTCGGCGTTCGCGTGCGTCGACCCCTCAGGTGTGGGCCCGCGACTGTTCTTCCAGCGCGTTCCCGAAGGCAAGGTCGTCAAGAATCGGCTCCACCTTGACGTGCGGGTCGGCACCGGGCTCGTGGGTGAGGAGCGCCTGGCCGCGCTTGAGACCGAATGCGCACGACTGGTCGCGCTCGGCGCGGTACGCGTGCGACTACTGCCTGCCGACAGCGACAACGAGTCGTGCCTCGTGATGCAGGACATCGAGGGCAACGAGTTCTGTCTCGACTGAGTGGCCGCGAACGCACCACCTTCGCGGGTCGACCGGCCCGCCGACGCCCGGCGCGGCCTGCGGCAGTCCGGGAGGTCCGGCCCGACGCAGCCGCCCGTAAGCGTCTGCGCCGGGCCGGCGCCGAGCACCCCCGACGCCCCGGTCCGCCACATCACCCTCCGCCGGTCCATCCGGCCCGCCCCCGACGACGATGGGGCCCGGGACACAGGTGGCCGCTTGGACGGAGGACTGCTCGCTCAGCCCCCGCCCTTGGCCACGTAGTCGGCGGGCTCGTAGTGGAGTCGGAGCCGCTGGATCACGCCGTCGATGATCGTGAAGAACTCGGCGAGCCGGACGACGCCCTTGGGTAGATGGGCGTCGTAGAGAACGGCCGTGCCGTCCGGACCGTTGACCTCCTGGATCAGGTCGATCTTGCTGACGTTGGCGATGAAACCCCGGACACCCTGCCGGAACAGGGCTGCCCCGACGACGCGTCCAGCGATGGGCCCCTCGAAGTCGAGGTCGTCAGCCAGCAGGGGCACGAGCTCCTGGCCATCCCCGTAGTTCTCGATCCCACCGGTGAGGACCCGGTAGTACGCCCGGACCACGGAAGGCGCGTCGTCGCTGACGACGGTCATGTTGCTCTCCCTTCGAACACCTGATCGCTTGGTTGAGAAAATAAACCACCCAATAGAGATACTCAACCATCCCCGCTAAACTGGGCTCATGCGTTCGTACAACCAGTACTGCTCGATGGCACGCGCCCTGGATCTGGTTGGTGACCGCTGGGTCCTGCTGATCGTCCGCGAACTCCTCACCCAAGGCCCCTGCCGCTTCTCCGCCCTGCGCCGCGGACTGCCCGGCATCGCCAGCAACCTGCTGGCCGACCGGCTGCGCGAGATGGAGTCGGCCGCACTGATCGCCCGGCACGATGAGCCGCCCCCGGTCTCCGCGACACTGATCAGCCTCACCGACCGCGGCCGCGACCTCAGCGGCGTCGTCCGCGAGCTGACCCGCTGGGGCGCACCCCTGATGATCGACCCGCCGCTTGACGACGAGTTCCGGGCGCACTGGCTCTCGCTGCCCCTGCGCCATCTGTGCCGCGACAACTCACCCGATGAGCCGCCCGTCACCGTGCGCGTCGGCGACCTGCACGACGGCTGCGACATCATCGCCGCACACGGCCAGGTCGACGTGCACCCCTGTTCGACCGCACGGCAGCCCGGAGCGACGGTCACGGCTCCGCCGCAGGTGCTCGTCGCGCTCTTCACCGGACAGATGACCCTGCGGACGGCCGAGATCCAGGGACTGGTCGTCGACGGCTCCGCGGCCGCACTGCAACGCCTTCTCCCGAACAGAGGACACGCCGATGCCTGACGGTCTACCGAACAGAGGGCACGCCGATGCCTGACGGTCACGACGCGCTGGGGCTCCTTGAGGAGATCGCCGCAGACTTCGGCGGCGGACCCGATGTCGTCCTGGGGACGATGTTCCGCAGCCCGGGGCTCCGCGTCGGCGGCAAGATCTTCGCGTTCCTCGGCCATGACGGACAGCTCATCGTGAAGCTCCCCCAGGATCGAGCTGGGCGGCACGTCGACGCGGGAACCGCCGGACGGGTGACCATGGGCAAGCGGACCATGCGGGAATGGGTCGCGTTCCCGGCCCAGGAGAGCGACACGGCGACACTCGCGCTGTGGCGGAACGTGGCGCACGACGCCCACCAGTACGTCCTCGCCCTGCGAGGATCAAGCTGACCGCCGGGCCCGCACCCATCTGCGCCGCCCATGACGTCGCCGGTAGGCGGAGCTGCCGTACGGCTGTACGAGCGGGCGGGTTTCGAGGAGGTGTGCGGCTACCACTACCGCACGGCGCCATGATCGGGGTCTTCTCGACCGACCGGTGTCGGACAGAGCACAGCATTCGGAGCAGAGCCGGGCACGGAATGCGTGATCCGGATTCCCGGCTCTGCTCGTTCCGCCGTAGGGAAGAAGTCAGACCGAGGGCTTGCGGAACTGCCTGATCATCGCTGCGTAACTGTCGTCGGCGTGGCCGTCGGTGGCCGCACGCCTGGCCAGTTCCAGGAAGAGATTCGGCAACTCGGTGTTGACGCCGAGCGCCTCGGCCTCCTGGACCAGGTGTTCCATCCCGCCCATGTGGACGGCAACGGTGGCGTCGGCGGCCGGATACCTGCCCTCGTCGATCTGCTGCGCGTATGCGGAAACGTAGTCGGCCGTCACGTTGATCGCGGTGTTGGCCAGGGTCGCGAAAGTCGTCGCCTTGACGTTCGCGGCGCCCAGCAGTGCGGCCCCCTGCAGGAAGCCGTTCAGGACACCCCACATGATGCTCAGGACGGACATGTCGTACAGGGCAGACAGGCCGTGGTCCTCGTCGAGGTAAACGGTTCCGGTCTCGCTGAGTGTCTGCAGGGTGGCCTGGTGCTCCTCGAAGGCGACCTTCGAGCCGGAGTACAACAGCGTGGCATCGGCGGTGCCGACGGCCTGGGGAAGGGCAAGGATCGCCCCGTCGAGGTAAGCGCTGTCGAGCTTGGCCGCCCATCCGGCGGTCTCGCGAGCCTGGGTGGAACTGGCCGTGGTCAGGTTGACGAGGGTACGGCCGGCCAGCGAGGGGCCGACCGGGTCCAGCAACTCATGCACGGCGTCGTAGTCCGAGACACAGACAACGACGAGTGGGCTTGCCTCGACCGCGCTCTTGATCGAGTCGGCCAGGGTGGCACCGTTGGCGACGAGATCGTCAGCCTTGGCTGCCGATCGGTTCCAGACGGTGGTCGGGTGACCGTTCATCAGGAAGGCCGTGGCCAGCGCATGGCCCATCAGTCCCAGGCCGACAACGGTGACCGGCGATTGCGAGGCGGAAAGGGGGGACATATGTGCTCCTGCGTATCTCATGCGGCGTCCGCCGCGACGGGTGTGGTTGCCGTGGTTGAGGTCTGGGCGTAGTAGGTCGCCGGTCCGGACGGCCCGGCCAGGCATGTCGTACTGGTCATCCGGACGGCCCGGCCAGGCATGTCGTGCTGGTCACCGGGTCCGGCTATCGGCCGTTGCGGCGAGGTGGCCAGAGCGGCGGTCCCGCCGTGCCGCGGGCGCCTCATACGAAGAACCCGACGATGCTGCGGATGCGGCCCCCGGCGAACTCGACGACGTCGTAGCCGGTGGCGACCGTGCCGAGTTTCCAGCTGAACAGCGCGCGGTCGTGGTGGGCGCCGACCACGGTGTCGAGGGTGAACCTCAGGTCGCCGAGCTTCTCCCGGGCGCGGCCGATCGCCTCGGACAGTTCGGCGTGCCCACGCAGGCCCGCGTTGGCGGGGTCGGTGTAGAGCGAGTCCTCGGTGAGGACGGACTTCATCAGTGTCACCCGGGTGGCGGCGTCTCGCTCGTTCCAGATGTCGAGGTAGGCGAGGATCACATCGGTGGTGCTCACTTGCCGGCTCCTTCCAAGGGGACGTTCGCTGTGGCCGCGGAGCGGGCCTGAGGGCGAGGGCGATCAGCGCCACGTATCCGATGTCGCAGTCGAGCGCCACGATGATCCGGGTCAACGCCGACAGCCCCGGGACGAGGTCCTTCTCCGGTCACAAGCCCTCATTTCTATATGCCGTCGTGTTACTACACGGCGTTCAGACTTAGCACGATGTAGATTAGACCAACCCTGTAGACTGTCAAGGGTGAGCGACCACACGACGAGCCGCCGCGACCGGCTACGCGCCCAGACCAGCGCCGAGATCAAGGCGATCGCCATGAAGCTCATGGCGGACGGCGGCCCGGACGCAATCTCGCTACGCGCGATCGCCCGCGAGATGGGCATGACGGCCGGCGCGATCTACAGCTACTTCGCCACCCGCGACGACCTCATCACGACGCTCATCGGCGACGTCTACACCTCGGCGGTCGACGCCGCCGAGGCCGCCCGTGACGCGGTGCCGGAGACCGATCCGGGCGGCCGGATCCTGGCCTGGGCCCAGGCCATGCGCGAGTGGGCGTTGGCCAACCCCGAAGGCTTCCGGCTGATCTACGGCGACTCCGTGCCCGGCTACCGTCCGCCCGACGACGGCCCCGGCAAGCAGGCCGAGGTGCGCGCCTGCAACGGACTGATCGGCCTCGTCGCCGCAGCCTGGCCGGCGGTCCAGGCGCGCCGGTCCGAGGACCGCGCCTACAGCTGGGCCGACTTCGACCCGGACCTGGTGGCCCATGTCCGGAAGGACTTTCCGGACCTGCCACCGGCAGGCATCGCGATGACGCTGAGGGTGTGGGGCCGCATGCACGGGCTCGTGGCCCTGGAGATCTACGGCCACCTGCGCACCGCCATCCAGGACCCGGCCGTTGTCTACCGCGACGAGATGCACGACCTCGTCGCCTCCCTCGGCCCCATGCCGTGACCGCCGCCCACAGTCAGCGGGGGTCCGGCGAACGGGTCGATCACGAGGAGCACATGGCTGACGCCGCCGGCCTCACCCTCCTGCGGCACGATCACCTCACTGGATCCGGTCACGCCGTGCGGCCATCACGGGTGACCGGGACGTACTGCCCCTTGAAGCCAGAACCCGACTGCCCTGGAGAAGTCGTCATGACCATGCCTGAACATGTCACGACCTGGCGCGACGCTCGCTACGACATGCCTGTCAGTCAGCAGCTGGAGCGCTACAACGAGTTGGCCGCCAAACACGCGTCGGCTCGCGCCCGGATCGAGCTGGTGGACCGAGGGATCTATGACCCCGCCCGGCATGGAGCTGATGACCGTCCTCCGCTCACCGTGGCCGAGCACATTGAACTGCTGGCGCTGGCGGAGTGCATCGCACGCACCGTGCGCCATCCCGCCAACGTCCACCACGCATTGCTGGCCGGGGTCACTTGGGCCGATATCGCCCATATTGTCGACTCCGACGAGCTCGCCGTTCGGCGGGACTACCAGCAATGGGCTGACGACCAGCATGACCTCAACCGGCACGACCCCAGCCTCGGCATGACCACCGATGAGCACGCCGCTGCGACCGCCAGAGCTGCGGAGGGGGTGGGAGGCACCTTCTCACGGACCGTGACACCCACAGATCCGGGTCCAGCCGAGATACGGCCAGAACCGGCCATGGGTTGATCTTGAAGCCCCCAACCTGAGCGAAGTGCCAATCGCCAGTACGGCCAAGCTCCGCTTCCACTTCCGAGATGAGCCAATCTCGGAAGTCGACTCCATGCCGCGCTTCCGAGATTCCGCGTCCCAGAGTCGCGGAGACACTTCGGTCCACTTCCGAGATTACGAGCACGATCGACTGATGGCCGGTCTTCCCCGTATCTCGGCTGGACCCGTATGGTGGCCAACCCCGCAAAGCCTCATTATTCATGGCCGGACGGGTGGCGGCTGGAGACGACACCGGAGGGAACCGGCCACCTGATCCAGAAGGGGGCAGAGCGCGCCCCGGTCCAGAATGCCTGACCGAAGGCGGGCCGGCGGTGGCGCCTCTGAGGCGGATACGGGACAGTGGCATACTTCTGTCCGGTACAGAAAACCGCGCGCGGCGCGCTGACCTGCGCAAACATCCGGCGTGAAACGGGGCGCCGACAGTCGGGCGGATAGCTGTCCGCTTTGTGGTGGTTTCTGGGGTGAATATCCAGGCCCGTACTCGGGCCTGACATGCGCGATGCCGGCACCCCGTCAGCAGGAGCCCTCCACGGACCTGGAGACGATGCACGGAGTCCCGTGCAGTTTTGTACGGAAGCCCGTACATCCTTGGAGGCGATCATGCCGTCGGCGTCTATCGAGCACCACGACCCGGCCGGGGCCGGCCCCGCGCTCACCGACTTCATCGTCCGAGTCGACCAGGACGAACTCGCGGCGCTCGCGGAAAGCCCGCGCGGGCGGGCCGACCTCACCGACTTCTCCCACGCGGTGGTGTGGGCACTGATCCTGCTGCGGACCCTGGAGCGGCAGGGCACCTACGCCGGCGAGGTCGACGACGACCGGGCGCACCTGTGGGGACTCATCCGCGCCCTGGAGCGGACGCTGCTGCCCCGGATGCACGGGGTCCGCGACGCCGCCGTCCGTTGGCACGCCAAGCTCGGCGGCAGTCATGGGGACCTGGCCGGCGCGATGGGCGTCGCGCGCTCCACCGCCTCGACCCGCGTCCAGGCCCTGGTCGAGCGCGAGCCGTCCGAGGGTGAGCGGTGGGCTCTTGGCCGCTCGGCCGCAGCCCCGGCCCGGCACACCGTGGTCCTCGACCTCGACGACGAGCACACCCACTTCGTGCTCACCGAGGCCCTGCGTGACTTCGCCGCCCGCCAGCGCCAGGAGGCCGACCACGAGGACGCTCAGGCGGGGGAGTCCAGCGAGGATGGCTCTGGCCGCCGTGCGTGGGCGACGGCCGCCGACACGCTCCTCGATCGTCTCGACGCCGCCGTGTGAGAGGGAGCTGTGACGCGCGGCGGAAGGGCTAAGTTCCCGCACGTCACCGACGGACAGAGCGGCGCCGCAGGGAGACGGCCGACCTCCTCACGTCTGCTCCGCTCCCAGGTCGCGGGCCTGTAGCCGTACGTGAAGCCGTCACCGGGTCCCGGCCGGCGACGGCTTTGCGTACGGCTCGCCGGGCCCGCCAGGCGGCCGTCCGGCAGGCCGGCCGGTCATAGATCGCATCGCGGCGGTAGCCCAGGAGGCCGACGACGAATCGCTGCCCGCACACCGGGCAGGCCCGGGACACCTCGGTCACGCGCCCGGCCACCACGGCCTTGACGAACTGACGGCGCCGGCGCGCGGCCGCCGCACGGCAGGCCGGGCCGCAGTAGACCGCGTCCGCGCGGGCGGTGGCCCGCAGCGGCTTCTTGCACAGCCGACACCGGCGGAGACCGGCCATGCCTCCACCGTACGCCCGGCGCCGGACTGTCCTGTCTCACTGAAGTTGGCGTGAGGGCGATGCGCTGACCTGCTGTGCGCCAGCTTGAGTGAGGCGACATGAACGCGGATGTCTCATCGAAGGTGGCGCACGCGACCGTTCGTCTCATTCAACCTGGCGCGTGATCGTGCAATTTCGAGGTTCACGTAGGTGGTCTCACCGGTCATTGAGACGTCGCAGGTGGAGCGTCATGGGCGGGTGATCCTGCTTGTGATGGTCGAGCCCTCCTCATGTATCCATGCCTCGGCCCGAGGTAGCCGCTCCTTGGCCACCTCGTCCCAGTAGCGCTTGAACACCGAATCCTTTTCGGCCGCGGCGCGCATGCCGACGTGGAATCCGCCGATCATGCGCGTCGCAGTGGGAACCAGGGCATGGCGCTGCTCAGCTGTCATGCCGTAGGCGTCGGCGAATATGGCGACGCGGTGGGGAATATCGAGGTCTACGAAGGCGGGTGCTCTGTCCTTGGGATGCAGGAGTGGTGCCCACCAGTAGAGCGCGTTGGCGATGTCGTAGACCCTGGTGGTCGGCTTGGCCAGGTCGAAGTCGATGAGTGCCGCAGGCAGGCCGTCGCGGAAGACGACATTGCCGGGGCAGTAGTCGCGGTGGCTGACCAGCAGCGGTTCCCCGTCAGAAGTTGAAGCCGTGACCAGCGCTCCTGGAATTCCTCCCCAGATGGCGTCAGCAGGTTGCACCCAGTCCTGGGCGGCGTCGTGCAGCCGCCGGATAAGCCGCGCCAGGCCAACCAGAACCTCCTCCTTCGCCGTTTCTGGTGGAAGTGGCTCGCGGGGAACATCACCAGGGACAAACGACAAGACCTCACGGCCTCGCTCGTCGAGTCCGAGTGGAACGGGTGCCTCGGAGAATCCGACGGCGTGCAGGTGTTTCAGGTAGGCCTGGATCGTGAGAGTGAAGGGTCGGACGGGGCGGCGCACGGTGTCTCCCACCCGCACGATGCCCTGAGTGACGCCGTCGCTGACCAATGGTTCCTCATTGGGCTGGCCGAGGTCGTGGCGTGGATCAGTCAAGGGATCTCCTTCGCGGCGGTCTGGGGCAGCTGTCTCATGTCCCTGGGCGCATGATCATGGCATCACGCCAGGTTGCTGAGACAGAAGGACCCACGCGCCAGGTCTCATGAGACGCGCGCCAGCTTCCGTGAGACAGGACACGGACCGTCTGGGGGCGGTCCGCGAGTTGCCTCCAGGCGATCAAGCATGTCTGTGGGAACGTGCATTCCCGGTGATAAGCGATCTTCCTGTGGGAAGTCACATTCTCCGGGGTGATCCGCCCCGGCCGCCGGGCAGGTCTACGCGCTGGCCGGCAGATCGCCCGAGGTACGGCACCGGCACGGCACGGTGACCAGAGTGCGCGCGGTCGCGTTCAGGTGGGCGACCGTCCCCGAATCCAGGCAGTAGCTGCAGCCCAGGGCAGCGGCGACGGCGGGCTCGGACCAGATGCGATGTTCCCAGGCCGCAGGCCGCTGCGGCGGGGTGCCCTCGCCGCGTTCAGCGGGCTCGTGCTCGCCGCCGACCCAGCCCAGGCCACCGCAGAAGGTGCACGCGATGCGCAGACGGCCCAGGCGCTGGCCGCCGTCGCCGTCGCACTCGGGGCAGGTGATCGGGTCGGTCATTTCCGCCCGGTCCCGGCGCACGCGGAGCAGGGCACCCACACCGACTGTTTCTTGCTGCTGCCGTTGCGGTCGACCCATTCGCCGGCGGCGCCCAGGCAGATGCGGAGGGCCTGGACCCATTCGACAGCAAACTACCCTACCGGGGTGCAGTATTTTTGGATCTACTGGTAAACGTAGGACCATCTCCCATGAGGAAGCTTCATGAGCATCAGCTCCGAGCGCGACCTCGCTGACTTTCTGATCACCTACATCCGGGACATGGCCGTCTCCGACGAGGAGCCTGACGCGATCCTTGACCGCTACTTCGTTCCGGACTTCGAGTACTGCAACGACGGGCTCGTGATCGACCGGCAGCGCATGATCGATCATGTCCGCCCTGTCCGTAAGAATGTCGACAAAGAGGCGATGACCGCTGACGACTGGTCTGGTGTTGAGATCCACGAGGCGCTGGTCTCAGGTGACCGGATCGCCGCTCGGTGGACCTTGCGCACCAAGTTGCGCAAGGGTAAGACCTTCGCGGCGGAGATCTACATGTTCGGCCACCTGGCCCCAGATGGTCGGATCCGCCGGATCGATCAGATCAGCAAGCAGCTGGAAGAAGCACAGTAAGCACGTTGCCGGAATGTCCTTGGTCATGCCGCACATGCCGCCAAGCACTACGACGACGACCAGCTCGCACGCACGAGATCCGCGGGCTGCGTCCGGACGTCGCGGCAGATCTAGGCCCTCCGCTCGGGTCGGTGTCATAGGCCGCAAAGTAGGAGCGTATCCCCAGGTCAGGACAGCGCGCCGATGCCTGTCGGAGTCCGCTCACCGACCCGTTTACCGACGTTGATTCTCGGCACGAGTTCTCGACGCTCACCACCTGCGACCTCGTAGTTTCCCTGCGGAGTGTCGACAGACGAAGGGGTCCGGCCCACATAAGCCCAAAACCCACATTCGATTTTGCTGGGCTGCTGATGTACCGGATAACGCACCCGAGTCGCGCGGCGACTGTTCCGGTGAACCCGCAGGTCGCCGATACCTCGGCGACGGCCATGTACCGGATAACCGTCCCTTATCCGGTACATCAACCCGTGTCCGCCGCGCGCTGCCCCCCAGGCTCCTCGCCGGCGAGCAACACCTGGTGAATGTGGGTATTGGGCTTATATGGGCCGGGCCTCGTCCTGCTTTGCAACGGCTGGCCACCGCGC
>NZ_JBSFPS010000173.1:0-21331 GCF_053588315.1 Streptosporangium sp. NPDC003464
CCCCGGCGCGCTCCACCGGCCGGGACCGGTCCCGGCCGGTGGAGCGCGCCGGGGTGGGACGGCCGGCGGCCCGGCGGACGGGAGCGGGGGCCGCGGCGGTGGACCGCCGTGGGGGTCGGGCTGGCCGCCGCGGTCCTGGCGGTCGCCGCGGTCCTCCCGTCGGACGGCCTGACCGTCATCTCTCCCGATCCGAGCGCGTCCTCCTCCGACCTGCCGGGCGCGGGACCGACCGCCCGGCAGATCCTGCTCGCCGCGGCGACCGCCGTGGCCAAGGCCCCCTCCGAGGGCGCCTACTGGCGCACCCGGACGGTCACAGGGCAGCTGATCGTCGCCCCCGACCGCCACTACCTCATCCGGCGCCGCTCCTCCCGGGAGACGTGGCTGGCCCAGCGGCCCGGCGGCCAGAGCTGGTGGATCGACCGGTATCTCGGCGCGAGGCCCGCGACCCCTCGGGACGAGGCCGCCTGGCGTGCGGCGGGCTCGCCCGGCGACTGGCTCTACCCCGCCGATGTCAGGGACCTTGGCGACGTCCGCTCCGGGGAGAAGGTGGACGGCTCCCCCGGAGAGCCGACGGTCTCCCGGCTGCGCGGCAAGTGGAAGGGGTCGGGCGGGCTCCTGACGAAGGACCTGCTCACCTGGGCCGAGCTGCGCGCGGTCCCGAGCGGCCCGGAGGAACTGCGGGCCTACCTGGAGGCGCGCATCGTCCGGTACGCGGAGAAGTACGGCGGGATGGACCTGGAGCGGGAGATGGAGACACGACTCCAGGGGAGCTGCATGGAGATCCTCTCCGGCCTGCCGGTCTCGTCCGAGGTCCGGGCCTCCGCCTACCAGATCCTGGCCTCGCTGCCCGGCATGAGGGCCGAAGGCGAGGTCACCGACCCGCTCGGCCGCACCGGCCAGGCGCTCAGCTACGGAGTGGACAGGCGCGGAGGCGAGGCAGGCGGCGGGCGCTTCGTGATCGATCCGGACAGCGGGCTGCCCCTCGCCGAGGAGACGAGGAGCGTCGGCAGGCTCGCCGACGACCGGACCGTCGAGGTCGGATCCTTCACCGCGTACGAGGAGATCGGCTGGACGGACGAGGAGCCCGACCTGCCCGACCTGAAGGAGCCCTCCTCGGAGGAGCCCGTCCCGGCGGGATCCGGCCCTGAGGGACCCGATCTGGACAAGCAGGATCTGGAGAGGCCCGATCCGGAGGGCGCCGGCCCGGACCGGTCCGGCCCGGAGGGATCCCCCCTGTCCGTCGAGCGCGAATGACCGCCCGGAGTCACCGAGGAATGCCCCACGGCTGAGAGATCCCGTGGAGGCTCGGATGGATGAGGAGATATTCCGATGAACACGCTCTTCAGAGGCTGAATCAGATGCCGAGGACGATTTTCGAGCAGTTGGCGGCGCTGTTCGGGGCCTACGACGACCTGCATCTCGGAGATGATACGCATGCGCTCGACCAATATGAGGAAATGGATGATCCAGAAGAATTGGACGACGAATTCTGACAGCCGCGTCCGGCATTACCCGGAAATGTTCCAGCCTTGTCGGGAAGTCAGGTCAAGAGGGTTCGCCGCATGAATTTCACATTGGAAGAGGTTCGGTCGCAGACCTACAAGGCACGGGATGCCTGGTGGACGGTGTTCCTGGTGGATCCCCTGGCGGGCCGGCTGGTGGTCGGGACCGCGAACCGCACCTCGATCACCCCGAACCAGATCACCTGGGGCGCCTTCCTTCTCGGCCTGGGATCGGCCGGCTGCTTCCTGATGGCCGACTGGAGGTGGCTGGTCGCCGGGGCCGCCCTCTATCACCTGAGCTTCGTGCTGGACTGCATGGACGGCAAGATCGCCCGCCTCAAGGGCACCGGGACCGTCCTGGGCGGCTGGCTCGACTACGTCTTCGACCGCATCCGCGTGCTCACCTGCACCCTCGCCCTGATGTGGGGGCAGTACCGGGAGACCGGGCAGGAGCTCTACCTGGTCCTTGGCATCGCGGTCGTCTTTCTCGACATGCTCCGCTATGTCGACGCCCTCCAGGTGGCGAAGGTCCGGCGCCAGATGCGCCGCAGGCTGAGGCGGGCGGCCCAGGGACCGGCCGCCGCCGGCCCATCGGTCTCCCCCGAGGATCTGCTGCCGGAGGACCCCGACCCCGACCCCGACCCCGACCCCGACCCCGACCCCGACCCCGACGAGATCAGGGTCCGCACGGCCGGGCCCGTCGACCTTCAGCAGGAGTTCCGCACGCGCTTCGCCTGGTACATCCGGGTCCGTGACTGGCTGCGCGACCACCGTGTCCGCACGCACCTGGTCAGCGGGATCGAGTTCCAGATGGCGGTGTTCATCGTCGGCCCGCTGGCCGGCCAGATCATCCCGGTCACCATCGTCGCGGCGGTGCTCCTGCTCGTCTTCGAGGCCGCGATCATGTACAAGCTCTGGCTGTCGTCCCGTGACTTCACCCGCGCCCTCGCCGGGATCGAGTGGACGGAGACGCAGCCCACGGCGGGCAACTGAGCGCCCGCCCCCGCCCGCCCGGCGAGGCGGCGCGCCGGCACCTGACCGGGGCACCGACATCGACACGAACGGAATGTGATTTGTCGTTCTTACGGCGCGTCGTCGCGAAGGCGCTCCTGAGCGCGCTGGAGGCACGCGACCGGCAGCGCGCCCGGTCGGCGCCGCCTCCCGACGGCCACGAGATACGCATCCTGCTGCTGCACGCCAACGGCATGGGCGGGACGATCAGAACCGTCTTCAACCTCGCCGGGCACCTCGCGCGGACGCACGACGTCGAGATCGTGAGCGTGGTCAGGGAGCGCGAGCGGCCCTTCTTCCCCGTGCCCGCCGGCGTCCGCGTCCGCTACCTCGACGAGCGGCTGCCCCGGCGCAGGGGCCTGCTGTCACGCCTGCCCAGCGTGCTGGTGCCCAAGGACGAGGCCGCCTACCACCGCTTCACCCTCCGGACCGACCTCGAACTTCTCCGTTACATCCGCTCCCGCCGCCGGGGCGTCCTCATCGGCACCCGGCCGGGCCTGAACCTGATCGTCGCCCGCGCCGCCCCGCCCGAGGTCATCACGGTCGCCCAGGAGCACGCGAACCTCTCGGGCCACCGGCCGGCGGTCCGCAGGCAGATCCTCCGCCGGTACGGCAGGCTCGACGCCCTCGTCACACTCACCCGGACCGACCTCCTCGCCTACGAGCGCGCCTACCGGCGGGCGGGCAAGAGCGCCCCGCGGACCCTGACCCGGATCCCGAACGCCGTCACCCGGCTGGAGGGCGGCGTCTCCCCCCTCACCGCCAGGACCGCGGTCACCGTGGGCCGCCTCACCCACGTCAAGGGCCACGACCTGCTGATCCGCGCCTGGGCCCAGGTCCACGCCAGGCATCCGGACTGGACCCTGCGCGTCTTCGGCGGCGGCCCGCGCCGGGAGAAGCTCCAGGCGTCGATCGACAGCCACGCCAGGCGGGAGGTCCAGGCCGCCTCGGAGGTGGTCAGCCACTTGATGACCTCGGCCGCCGCCTTGAGCTTCTTGGTGCCCTTGCCGGCCACGAAGCTGGTGCCGCCGAGCATGCCGCTGGCGGGGGTGCCCCAGTGCGGGACGGGCGCGACGGCCCACTTGCCGGACTGCCCGGCGTGGTTGCCCTTCATGACGCCCGCGCCCCAGGAGGCGCCGACGTAGCCGACGGTCTCGCCGCTCTCCAGCGAGGCGTTCCACTCCTGGCTGAAGGCGCCGTGGGAGTGGACCAGCCCGTCCTTGACCAGGCCCTGCCAGTATTCGGCGACCTTCTTGCCGGCCGCGTCGTCGACCGCGACCTTCCAGGCGTCGCCTTCGGTGCCGAACCACCTGGCGCCCGCCTGCCAGGCGAGCGCGGCCAGGACCGGCCCGTCGTCGGGGAAGAACGTCGCGATGCGCGCCTTCTTGTCGGCCTTCTTGACCTTCTCCGCGGCGGCCCGGAACTCCTCCCAGGTCGCGGGGGCCTCGATGCCCCACTTCTCGAACAGGTCCTTGCGGTAGTAGAAGACCTGCGGGGCGGCGTCCATCGGCAGCGCCCAGGTCTTGCCGCCGAGCTCGACCATGCTGAGCACGTTCGCCGGATACTTGGCCTTGACGTCGGCGACCTCGGCGGAGATGTCCTCCACGGCGCCCTGGTTGACGAAGTCGGGGAGCTGCGCGTACTCGATCGACATGATGTCGGGGGCGTTGGCCGCCTTGACGGCGTTGGAGAACTTGGCGTAGCCGCCGGCCACCCCGGAGGGGATCTCCTCAAACTTGATCTTTATGGCGGTGTGGCTCTTGTTGAACTCGTCCACGACCTCCTTGGTGCCCTTGGCCCAGCCCCAGAAGGTCACCTCGGTGACGGCCTGCGCGGCGTCGCCGGAGGTCGCCTTGTCCGCCTCGCCCCCGCTCGCGCAGGCGGTCAGCAGCGCGACCGAGGCCAGCAGGCCGGCGAGTCCGGCTGTGGCCCGAGACGTCTTACGCTCCATCGGATCGCTCCTCATGTTCATTCGATCGATAGGACATCATTCGTTCATCGATGAACGGATTTCTAGAGGAAGCGTTCAATTGATCAGTAACGAAATGATTGCGCAACACTACGACACGGACAAAGATGCGTAAACCGGTCAGATCACCCTAGAATCCCACAGGACTCGCGCAGGCGGAGCTGGGGGAGCAGGTCCAGGTGGTGGCGCGGGCGCTCCTCGCCCTCGGTCACCCGGGCCACGAGGAGCTCCACCGCGGCCCGGCCGACGGCGTGCTTGGGCGGGGCCACCGCGGTCAGCGGGGGGTCGGCGAGCGCCGCGACCTCGTCGTCGTAGGCCACCACGGAGACGTCGCCGGGCAGGCGGAGCCCGCTCGACCTGAGCTTCTGCACCAGGACGAGCGCGTCCTGGTCGTTGTGGACGACGACGGCCGTGGCGCCGCCCTCCAGGATCGTGGCGACCGCCGGGTCGATGGAGGCGCCGAAGGCCTCGGGGTCGTGCTCGAAGGCGAGCGTCTCGATCATCGGCGGCCCGCCCAGCAGGCCGAGCGAGCGCAGCCCCGACTGGTATCCGGCCCGCACCCGCGGGGTGGTGGGACTGTCGCGCCTGGCCACGAAGAGGATGTCCCGGTGGCCGAGGGCGGCCAGGTGGCGGACGGCCAGGTAGCCGCCGTGGGCGTGGTCGGTCGCGACGTGGTCCAGGTGCTCCAGGCCGCTGCCGAGGGCGGCCACCCGCTCCACCAGCACGGCCGGCACGTCCAGGTCGGCGAGCCAGGTGAGGTTCTGCTCGGGGGCGTCCAGCGCCCGGCACGGGGTGACGAGCAGCCCGTCCACCCCGCCGGCGAGCAGCTGCTCCACCTGGGCGCGCTCCTCGGCCGGCTCGTAGCGCGAGATGCCGAGCACCAGCCTGGCCCCCAGCCGCGCGGCGGCCACCCTGGCCCCCTTGATCACCTCGGGGTAGTAGTAGGTGGCGGAGGGGACCAGCATGCCCAGCGTGAGGGACTCGCCCGCCCCCGGCGCGGCGGAGCCCCCGGCCCGGGGGGCGGCCTGCGTGCCGTCCGGCGTCCCGGCCCCCGCGCCGTCGGCCGCCTGGGGCCTGGCGTGGCCGCGGGGCGGGGCGACGCCGCCGTGCACCCGCGTGACCAGGCCCTGATCCTCCAGGTCGGCCACGTCCCGCCGCACGGTGACCGGCGAGACGCCGAGCCGGTCGGCCAGCTCGGCCAGCCGGACGAGTCCCCGCGCCCGGACCTCGCGCAGGATGAGGTCGTGCCGCTCCGTGGCCAGCATGGGGCGTCTCCTTCGTAACCGGTGTGATCCCGGAATCCAGCCTAATGGTCCGCGTTCGTTTCTGCACGCTTTCGATCGTTCGATCATCTCGTGCTTGACTGGGACCGGATGAGCGTCCTAGCGTCACTGCCGGACAGCAGACCATTTTTCCGGAGGTTTCCGTAGATGACCATGCCGCTCCCTCCGGAAGACCGGGCGCTCAGTCCCCACACCGGATGGACCCGCGCCCACTGGGAGGCGGTCGCCGACGGCCTCCTCGCCGGGGTCGCTCCCCACTTCTCCCCGGCGAGGGCCCAGATCAGGCTCCCCGGGCGGGCGAGCTGGTCGGACTGCGACGGCCTGGAGGGCTTCGCCCGCACGTTCCTGCTCGCGGCCTTCCGGGTGGCGGGCGGGGGAGACCCCGCGCTGCTGGCCCCCTACGGCGAGGGCATGGCCGCCGGTGCCGACCCCGGGCACGCGGAGGCCTGGCAGCCGATAGCCGACCGGACCCAGCCCATGGTCGAGGCGGCCTCGATCGCCATCGGGCTCCAGCTCACCCGGGAGCACCTGTGGGAGCGGCTCTCCCCGGGCGTGCGGGATTCGGTGGCCGGATGGCTCGGCGGCGCGCTGCGGCACGCGCCGGTGGACAACAACTGGTGGCTGTTCCCCGTCGCCGTCGGGGACTTCCTGCGCTCGGCGGGCCGGGACGAGGAGGCGGCCGGCGCGGCCGTCGAGCGCGGCCTGGCCAGGATCGAGCGGTGGTATCTCGGCGACGGCTGGTACACCGACGGCCCCGCCCGCAACCTCGACCACTACAACGGCTGGGCCATGCACCTCTACCCCGCCCTGCACGTCTGGCTGACCGGGGCCCCCGCCGAGCCGTACGGCTCGCGCCTGCGGGAGTTCCTGTCCGGGTACGGCAGCGCCTTCGACGTCAACGGCTCACCCGTCTACCAGGGCCGGTCCGTCACCTACCGGTTCGCCGCCGCCGCCCCGCTCTGGCTCGGCGCGATGCTCGGCGTCTCCCCGCTGGCCCCCGGTGCCACCCGCCGCCTGGCCAGCGGGGCGCTGCGCCACTTCCTCGACAACGGCGCGCTCACCGACGGCCTGCTCTCCCTGGGCTGGCACGGCCCGCACGGGCCCTCCCTGCAGGACTACTCCGGCTCCGCCTCGCCGTACTGGGCCGCCAAGGGGTTCGCCGGCCTGCTGCTGCCGGCCGACCATCCTGTCTGGACGGCGGTGGAGGAGCCCGGCCCGGGCGACGGCGCGGCCGGCCTGCCCGGCCCCGGCCTGCTGGTCCACCGGCACGGCGGCGTCGTCCGGCTGGTCAACCACGGCACCGACCACCAGCCCCTCGACGGTGACGTGCTCCCCGACGACCCCCTCTACGCCCGCTCCGCCTACTCCACCCGGACCGGCCCCAGCCTCGACGTGCCCGACAACCACGTCGGCCTCGTCCTCGACGGCCGGATCACCTCCCGCGGCCGTCTCACCCCGCTGGGCGCCGGACCGGACTGGGCCGCCTCCTCCCACCGCCCCGTCCCCGGCGCCCTGATCGAGTCGCTGAGCGTCGTCCACGGCCCGGTCGAGGCCCGCGTCCACCGCGTCACCGCCCCGGCCGGGACCCCCGTCCGCCAGACCGGCTGGGCCGTGGTCCCCGGCGACGGCCTGAGCAGTGTCCTGCTCGGCGTCGCCGGCTTCGCCGAGGCCGAGCCCCTCCTCTCGGCCGCCGGCACCGTCTTCGGCGCCCCGGCCCGCATCCCCGTGCTGGAGGCCGTGACCTCCGGTGAGACCACCGTCCTCGCGTGCGCGGCGGTCCTCGGCCCGGACCCGGCGGGGGAGGGGGACGCGCCCGTCCTGGACGTGCGCGCCGACCACGCCACCCTGACCTGGCCCGACGGCGCCGTCCACCGCATCGCCCTGTCGCCTTCCCTGGCGGTCGTCCCCTCCTGAGGCCGCCCCGGAGGCGGTGCGGCCGCCGGTGGCCGCTCGCCGTGGGAACGGCTCAGGGCGACAGGTGGATCGACGGGGCGGGCTCCCGGGGAGCGGCCGGGCGGCGGGCGGCGTGAGAGGCGGAGCTCATCAGGAGGCTCGCCGCGGTGAGGGCCACGACCAGGGCCGACCATCCCAGGACGCGGCCCATCCGCAGGCCGTACCCGCACAGGATCCAGTGGAGCGACAGCAGCCAGCGGCCGGAGGAACGGCTGGTGGCCCGGCGCATCTCCATCGCGCCGAAGGCGAAGTCGGCGGCCGTGGCCTTGTCGTCGACCCCGGTGCGGAGCCTGGAGTAGAGGACGGCCAGGCGGTGCGGGGCCGGCGGGTCGGCGTCGGGCCCCGGCCGGCCGCGCCAGGCGTGCTCGTCGGCGCCGGGCCCCGACCAGCCGCGCCAGGTGTGCTCGTCGGCGAGGGTGCGCCGCCGGGTCCACCAGCGCAGCGGCGGCCAGCGCAGCGCGAACCGCACGCCGCGCGGGGTGGTGGCGAACGCGCAGCCGGTCAGCCGGAGCCGCTCGGGGTGGCGGATCCCGGTGAAGCCGCAGACGCTGAGGTCCACGCAGGTCAGCTCCAGCTCCTCGGAGTCCACCCCGCGCAGCGAGGTCACCCGCGCCGCGCCCCGCCCGCTGACCGTGGCGGGACCGCGCAGCGCCGCGTCCTCCAGGTCGGCGTCCGCGCCGTCGAGGCGCACGGTCAGCCTGCCGGTCACCCGCAGCCGCCGCAGGTCCACCGCGCAGTCGCGGGCCGCCACGTCGAGACCGCTGCCCGCCCACGCCCCGGTGAGGCTCAGCCGGCGGCCGACCGCGGCCGGGGTCAGGGAGCAGCCCGCCCAGAACCGTGCCACGTCGAATCCGGCGAGCCCGCCGAACTCGGCCCTGCGGAAGGAGGCCGCACGGCCGAACCGGCATCCCCGGAAGGTCGCGTCACCGGTGAACCGGGCACCGTCGAAGGTGGCGAAGCCGTGGAACTCCGCGCTCTCGAAGGAGACGGTCCGCCCGAACCGGGCCGCGCCGAACAGCGCGTCCCGGCCGGCGGAGACCCGGTCGAAGGCGGCGTGCCCGAGGACGCTCACGCCGTGCAGGGACAGCTCACGGGAGAAGCGGACCTCCCGGAAGGAGACGTTCCCCGCGAAGCGCGCGTCGAGGAACGAGGCGAGCCGGTGGAAGCGGGCGTGGTCGAAGGAGACGTCCCCGTCGAACACGACGCCGCCGAACCTGACCTCCTCGGGGAAGATCGCCCGGTCGAACCTGGCCCGGCCCAGGCGGCCGTGCGCGGCGGCCAGGATCCGCTCCAGCAACTGCCCGCCGACGGTGGTGCCCCGCAGATCGATCGCGGAGCCGGGGGACAGGCCCCGGATGACCTCGTCGAGCTCGCCGCCGTCGAGGTGGGCCAGGCACCGCCCGTACGGCTGTCGCGCCGAACCGGCACATTTCGGGAAGGCGGCGCAGGTCACCCAGCCCACGTCGAGAGTCGTCATGAACGAGTGATACCCACAGACGGCCGCGAAGCGAGATCTAGGTCAAGGCAAGCCATAACTGATGCCGTCCGATCGACATGAAGTGTCAAGATTTGCCGATTTCATCCTCTATCCACTTATAGGTAAGTGTCCGCCGTTCCATGGAGCTCTACGCTCCCGGTCATGCGTGCTTTATCCAGGGCGTCCGCCGCCCTCGTGGCCGTCGGCGTCGCCGCCGCCGGGGTTACGGCCCTCACTTCAGCCCCCGCCCTGGCCGGGCCGGGCACCGTCGTCATCAGCCAGGTCTACGGCGGTGGCGGCAGCAGCGGCGCGCCGCTCGCCAACGACTTCGTCGAGCTGTTCAACCGCGCCTCCGTCCCCGTCGCGCTGGACGGGTGGTCGCTCCAGTACGGCAGCGCCACCGGGACCGGCAACTTCGGCGCCAACCCGGTCGTGCCCCTGTCCGGCACGCTGGCACCCGGCCAGTACCACCTGGTGCAGCTGGCCGGCGGCGCCAACGGAGCCCCGCTGCCCGCGCCGGACAGCACCGGCGCCATCAACATGAGCGGCACCGCGGGCAAGGTCGTCCTGGTCCGCTCGGCCGAGGGACTGGCCTGCAACGGCGGCTCCGCCCCCTGTACGGCGGAGCAGACGGCGCTGATCGCCGACCTCGTCGGATACGGCACCGCGAACTACTCCGAGGGCACCGCCGCCCCGGCCCTCTCCGGCACCACGGCCGGGCTGCGCAAGGACCACGGCTGCGCCGACACCGACCTCAACGGCGCGGACGTGGAGGCCGCGGCCCCCGCGCCGCGCAACCGGGCCACCGCCCCGGCGCCCTGCGGCGACGTCGAGCCCACCCCCACACCGACCCCCACACCGACGCCCACCGCGGAGCCGACGCCCACGCCGACCCCCACACCGCCGGGGGACCCGTGCGAGACCCCGGCCACCCACCAGATCGCCCAGGTGCAGGGCGGCGGTGACGTCAGCCCGCTGGCCGGCCAGACCGTCCGCGTCGAGGGCGTCGTGACCGGCGACTTCCAGGGGACGGACCAGCTCAGCGGGTTCTTCTTCCAGGACCCGACCCCGGACGCCGACCCGGCCACCTCCGAGGGCCTGTTCGCCTTCGCCCGCAGCTCGTTCAAGGACGTCAAGGCCGGCGACCGGGTACTGGTCACCGGCAAGGTCGTCGAGTTCAACGGCTGGACGGAGCTGTCGCCGGTCACCGCCGTGGACGTCTGCGGCACTGGCACCGTCCCCCCGGCGCGGCAGAGCCTGCCCCGGGCCGAGGGCGCGACCTTCGAGCCGGTCGAGAGCATGCTCGTCACCTTCCCCGAGCCGCTCACCGTCAGCGACCACTACAGCCTGGGCCGCTACGGGGAGCTCACCCTCTCCTCCGAGGGGCGCATCTTCCAGCCCACCGACCGCTCCGGCGTGGACGCCGCCCGGAACGCGCGCCGCAGCCTGCTCCTGGACGACGGCTCCACCAGGGAGAACCCCGCTGTCATCCCCCACACCGACCCGCGCACCGTCCGGCTGGGCGACACCGCCTTCGGCGTCACCGGCGTGCTGGGGTACGGCTTCGGCAAGTATCGGCTCCAGCCGACCAAGCCGGTCGACTTCCTGCGGACCAACCCCCGTCTGCCCGCCCCGTTCCCGGTCCTCGGCAACGTCAAGGTGGCCAGCTTCAACACCCTCAACTGGTTCACCACCCTGGGCTCGCGCGGCGCGAGCAACCCCGCCGAGCAGCAGCGCCAGCTCGCCAAGCTGGTCGCCGCGCTCAAGGGCATGGACGCCGATGTCGTCGGCCTGATGGAGGTCCAGAACAACGGCCAGACCGCGGTCCAGGCCCTGGTCGACGCGCTCAACGCCGAAGTGGGCGCGGGCACCTACGCGGCGCTCGCCCACCCCTATCCCGGCACGGACCTGATCCACGTGGCGATGATCTACAAGCCCGGCAGACTCCAGCTCGTCGGGGCCGCCCAGTCGTCCACCGACCCGGTCTTCCGACGGCCCCCGCTGATCCAGACCTTCCGCCGGGTCCAGGGCGGCCAGCCGTTCACGATGATCGTCAACCACTACAAGTCGAAGGGCTGTGACGCCGACGCCACCGGCCCCGACGCCGACCAGGGCGACGGCCAGAGCTGCTACAACGGTGAGCGGGTCCGCCAGGCGGAGGCGACGCTGGGCCTGATCGACAGCCTTGAGCTGCCCAACCCGCTGGTGCTGGGCGACCTCAACGCCTACGGCGAGGAGGACCCGATCGACACCCTGGAGGCCGGCGGCCTGACCAGCGTGACCAAGAAGTTCGTCCCCGCGCCGCTGCGCTACAGCTACCTCTTCGACGGTCAGAGCGGCGAGCTGGACCACGCCATGGCCGGCGCGGGCCTGATCAAGCGGGTGACCAGCGCGACGATCTGGCACATCAACTCCGACGAGAGCCGGATCCTCGACTACAACACCGAGTACAACCCGCCGGGTCTCTACCGGCCCGACGCGTTCCGCTCCTCCGACCACGACCCCGTGGTCATCGGGCTGACCCTGCCGGGGAGCAGGGGCTGACCTGGGGACTCATCCGGCGCGGGCCGGCGGCCTCAGGGCCGTCGGCCCGGCCTTCTTCCGGGTTCCGGGTTGGACGGTATGGTTTGGGCGTTCTGTAACTCCTGGTACTTGTGGGGCACGGGTGACTTCGGGGCCGGCCGGTGGGCAGTATCCGCCACAATCTCAGTGGCAGCAGCCACCGCAGCAATCTCAGTGGCAGCAGCCACCGCCATACCAGCCGCAGTGGCAGCAGCAACCGCCACCTCCGCCACCTCCGCCACTCCCGCCGCCACCTCCGCCCCGGCGCCGCAGGACCGGGCTCTGGGTCACCCTCGGAGTCCTCGCCGTGGTGCTGACCGTGGGGGCCGGGGCCGTGGTGGGGCTGGTGCTGAACTCGGACAAACGCCGTGACCCGTTCGAGGAGGAGGCGGTCACCGCCGACCCGAACTCGGTGGTGGTGACCAAGAAAGACCTGCAGGCGCTCCTGCGGGGGCACACCGAAGCGCTGAACGCCGGGGACCTCAAGGCGTACACGGCGATCTTCGAGAGCAAGACCGCGGGGCTGATCCAGCAGCAGACCAGGGTCTTCAACAATCTGCGCAAGCTGCCGCTCACCCAGATGTCCTACCAGACCCTGCAGCAGCAGGGACGTACGCAGGACAGCTTCGGCCGCGGGGTGACCTTCACCCTCGACGTCGCCTTCGTCCACCAGTTCGAGGGGGTCGACCTGCGCCCGGTCTCGGAGTGGTACCGCTGGACCATCACCAAGAGCGGGGTCGACGCCCCGCTCAGGGTCACCAAGGTCGGCGGGGCACCGGCGCCGCTGGGCGAGTCCAAGACCGTCTACTACCCGGGACCGTGGGACATCTGGCCGAGCGTCGCGGTCGTCAAGACCGAGCGCGCCATCGTGCTGGCCCACCCGTCCATGGCCGCCCAGGCGGAGAGGATCGCCCCGATCGCCGAGCGGGCGGCGGTGAACGACCTGAACTTCGTGGCGGAGAACGGCCAGCGGGGCGAGGCGGTGCCCAAGGGCTTCGTGATCGCGCTGGCCAAGGGCAAGGGGCAGCTCGGCAACCTGTTCCGCCAGACGAAGGCCACCGAGGCCGGGGTCTCCATCCCGATGCCCACCTGGAGCGGGTCCCCGACCGGGGTGAAGATCGGCGCGAGCCGGGTCGTGATGGACGTCACCTCATCGTTCTTCGACACCTCCGAGGGCATCGCGGAGATCTTCCGGCACGAGTTCGCGCACTCGGCGATGGCCAGCCTCGACAGCGGCAAGTTCGACCTGCTGGGACTCGACAACTGGGTCGTCGAGGGGTTCGCCGAGTACGTCGCCAACCGCGGCAGCGCCATCAGCGCCAACATCCGCTACGACGAGGGCCGCGCCTACCTGGCCGGGCAGCTCCCCGAGCCGTTCAGGGGCAGGATCCCGAACAACATTTCCTGGGACGTACAGGGCATGACCGGCGTCAACTACCTGCTGGGGCACCTGGCGATGCGGCTGATCGAGGAGAGGTACGGCGAGCGGAAGCTGGTCGATTTCGTCGCCGCGCACTACCGGGGCGACGAGAGCGCGGCTGCCCTGCAGAAGGTCCTGGGCGTCAGCGAGGCCCAGTTCCAGAGGCAGTGGGCGGACTACGTCCGGGCCCAGCTCGGCTGATCGGGGAAGAGACGAGATGACAGACCCGCACAACCTCCCTCCCCAGGGATATCCCCAGCCCCACCAGGTGCCGCCGGGGCCGCAGCCCCATCCGCAGGCGGGGCAGCCGTACCCGCAGGGTGCCCAGCCCCATCCGCAGGGGGCGCCGGGGCCGCAGCCGTACCCGCAGGGACCCCAGCCCTACCCGCAGGGGCAGCAGCAGCCCTATCCGCAGGGGCAGCAGCCCTACCAGGGAGGGCAGCACCAACCGCCGGGGACAGCCGGGCCGCAGCCGTATCCGCAGACGGTGCAGCCCTACCCGCAGGCGGCCCCGCCCCACCCGCCGGGAGGGCAGCACCCGCAGGGACCCCAGACCTATCCGCAGGGGGCGCCCGGGCAGCAGCCGTACCCGCAGACGGAGCAGCCGTACCTGCCGGGGGGGCAGTACCCGCAGGGACCCCAGGCCTATCCGCAGGGGGCGCCTGGGCCGCAGCCCCACCCGCCGGGGCAGCAGCAGCCCTACCCGCCAGGGGCGCAGCCCTACCCGCCGTCGCAGCCGCCCGGACAGCACGGCGGGAGGCCCGAGCAGCCGCCCGCGAAGCGGAGGACCGGCAGGACGGTGCTCTTCGTGGCGCTGGGCCTCGTCCTGCTGGCCGGCCTCGGCGGCGGTACCGCCTGGGTCGTCTCCGGAGGGTTCGGCGGGTCCGGCGGGGGCGACGGCGACTGGCAGGTGCCGTTCACCACCGCTGACACCGAGGTCATCGGCACCGACAACTCGATCGCCTTCGGCGCCTGGGTGAGCGAGACCGCCGCGATCCGGGTGCAGAAGGACGGCGTGCTCGCCTACGACCTCAAGACCGGCAAGCGGGTCTGGGGCACGCCGTCGCCGGGTGAGCAGCTCTGCGCGGCGACCCCCGAGATCACGGGCGGCAAGGGCGCCTTCGCCTACGGCACCACGAAGGTCTGCGACCGCCTGGCGGGCGTCGACGCCAAGACCGGCAAAGTGCTCTGGAAGGTCAGGATCCCGGGGCCGGCGTCGCAGGACGACCGGACCCGGAGCCTCCGCGCCCCCGGCCTCACGCTCGCCGGTGACCTGGCGGTCGTGCGGACCGACAAGGAGGTGTCGGCCTACCGGCTCTCCGACGGGAAGAAGGAGTGGACGTCGAAGGCCTCGGAGGTCTGCACGGTCATCGACGTCGTCGCCTCGCCCAAGCAGGTGGTGGCCAACCTGAACTGCTACCAGGGTGGTGACAGTGTCGTCGTGCTCGACGGGAAGACCGGCGCCCTCAAGGGGGAGCACCGGATCACCGACGACGACGGGGGGCCGGAGCACCTGCTCTCGGCCGACCCGGTGGTGGCGGCGTGGGCAGGCGGTGACAAGTCCGACATCCTCGTGCTGGACGATAAGGGCAAGAAGCTCCGCGAGTTCGACACCGGGACGAAGGCCGATCTGCTGCGGCTGAACGACACGATCTACATCGACGGCGGCTACAAGGAGTTCCGCGCCCTGGTGCGCGGCGGCGTGCTCTACATGGCCACCTTCCCGGAGAACACGGAGGGGGGTGGGATCAGCCGTGACGAGGTGCTGGCCTTCGACCTGGCGAGCGGCAGGCAGCTGTGGAAGTCCTCGGGCACCGGCGCCAACATGCTCACCTTCGTCGACGCCGACGACAAGGGGGCGCTGGTCATGGAGGCGGGCGGAAGGAACGAGCCCGTCCCCCGGCTCACCAGGCTCGACCCCGCGACGGGGAAGGCCACGCCGGTCGCCGACCTGTGGCAGAAAGCCGGTGGGGAGAGCAGCCAGGCCCGCGTCCGCTACCGGAACGGCACCCTGGTGATCATGCCCTTCGAGAAGATCGCGGCCCAGTACGCCATCACCGTGCTGCGCGTCGAGGCCGGCTGAGCCCCGGCCGGCCCGGGCGGCCGCCTCCGGTGATTCACCGGGCGGCCCCCGCGGCCGGCGTCCGGGCGAGGTCGGAACGGAGCCGGAGGGCGTCGGTGAACAGCACGGACTCGATCCCGACGGCCTCGGCCGCGGCGACGTTCTCCCGCCTGTCGTCGACGAGCAGCAGGTCGCCCGGCCGCGCGCCGAGCCGTTCGCACATCTGCCGGAACGCCTGCGGGTCGGGTTTGACCCGCCGCAGGTCGGCGCTGAAGAACCGGTGCCGGAACAGGCGGGCCCAGGGCTGGCCGTCGATCAGGCGGGCCAGCTCCACCGGGGTGTTCGACAGCAGCGCGAGCGGGACGTTCCGGCGGGCCAACTCCTTCACGAGCGCCAGGGTGTCCGGGTTGAGATGGGTCCACGCCTTGAGGTCGAGGGCGGACAGCACCTCGAGGAGATCCGGGTCGGCGGTCCTGCCCAGCCGCGCGCACACCCCGGCCCAGAAGTGGCGGGCGTCCACCGCGCCGAGGTCGTAGGCCCGCCGGTCCTCCCAGTAGGCGGGCCAGAACCGCTCCGGCGCGACGTCGACGGTCTGCGGCAGCAGAGCGCCGGCGTGCTCGGGCGGCGGGAAGTTGATGACCCCGGCGTAGCCGAAAACAACCCATTTCACGAGCACTCCCCAGTCGGTACGGCAGCGAGACCGTCCCGCCCCGGCCCCGGTGGCGATCGATCAGATTCTTAACATCTATCACGTTTGAATGAACACACAAAAAGTGCGTTCCCTGTCCGCGTCGCCGGAGAGGTCTGGGGGGCCGTGGGGGTGGATGGAATGCCGGGCGGGGGTAAGTGGTTATGCGAGCCGTACGGACGCGACAGGAAAGCCGTAGACAAGCGGCGGACGAGACAAGAGGAGCCAACGGTGGCGACCATCGAGGTAACCGAGAAGAACTTCAACGAGATCGCCGACGAGGGGATCGTCCTGCTGGACTTCTGGGCGGCCTGGTGCGGGCCGTGCCGCACGTTCGGGCCGATTTTCGAGAAGTCGTCGGAGAAGCACGGCGACATCAAGTTCGGCAAGATCGACACTGAGGCGGAGCAGGCGCTGGCCCAGGGTTTCGAGATCACCTCGATTCCGACGATCATGGCCATCCGCGACGGCATCGTCGTCTTCGCCCAGCCCGGCGCGCTGCCCGAGGCCGCCCTCGAGGACCTGATCGGCCAGGTCCGCGCGCTCGACATGGACGCGATCCGGACCGAGCTCGCGAACGAGATGGGCGTGCAGAAGAACTGACACCCGAGCCAGAAAAGCCCCGCAACCGGTGACGGCGCGGGGCTTTCGCATGTGAGCCCTCGGAGAGGTCCGGCAGGAGGCTCAGACCGAGCGGTAGAGTTCGGCCACCCGGAAGGCCAGGTCCAGCGACTGGCTCCGGTTCAGGCGCGGATCGCACGCCGTCTCGTAGCGCAGCGCCAGGTCGTCTTCGACGATCTCCGCGCCGCCGCCCACGCACTCGGTGACGTCGTCGCCGGTGAACTCGATGTGGATGCCGCCGGGGTGGGTGCCGAGCTCGCGGTGGACGTCGAAGAAGCCCGCCACCTCGTTCAGGACGTCGTCCAGGCGGCGGGTCTTGTGCCCGCTGGGTGCCTCGAAGGTGTTGCCGTGCATGGGGTCGCAGATCCACGCCACCTGGGCGCCGCTGGCGGTGACCTTCTCCACCAGCTCGGGGAGGTGCTGGCGGATCTTCGACGCGCCCATCCGGGTGATGAACGTCAGCCGCCCGGCCTCGTTGTCCGGGTTCAGCTTCTCGATCAGCGCGAGGGCGTCCTCCGGCGTGGTCGTCGGGCCGAGCTTCACGCCGATCGGGTTGCGGATCCGGGAGAAGAACTCCACGTGCGCGCTGTCGAGCTGGCGGGTGCGCTCGCCGATCCAGACCATGTGCGCCGACACGTCGTACGGCTCGCCGGTCCGGGAGTCGATCCTGGTGAGCGCCCGGTCGTAGTCCAGGATCAGCGCCTCGTGGGAGGAGTAGAACTCCACGCTGTGGAACTCCTCCGGCTCGGCGCCGCAGGCGCGCATGAACGCCAGCGCCTGGTCGATCTCCCGGGCGAGCTGCTCGTAACGCTTGCCGGCCGGGGACTCGATCACGAAGTCCTGGTTCCAGGCGTGCACCTGGCGCAGGTCGGCGTAGCCGCCCTTGGTGAAGGCGCGGGCCAGGTTCAGCGTCACCGCGGAGGAGTGGTAGGCGCGCAGCAGCCGCCACGGGTCGGGGACGCGGGACTCGGGGGTGAAGTCGAAGCCGTTGACCATGTCGCCCCGGTAGGCGGGCAGCTCCACGCCGTCGCGGGTCTCGGTGCCCTTGGAGCGCGGCTTGGCGAACTGCCCGGCCATCCGGCCGATCTTCACGACCGGCACCTTCGCCGCGTAGGTGAGCACGATCGCCATCTGCAGCAGCGTCTTCAGCTTGTTGCGCACGTCGTCGGCGGTGGCCCCGGCGAACGTCTCGGCGCAGTCGCCGCCCTGCAGGACGAAGGCCTCGCCCCGCGCCACGGCCGCCAGGTCGGCCTTGAGGTTGTCACACTCCCCTGCGAAGACCAGGGGAGGAAGCCCCTGCAGTTCGGCGACGACCTTGTCCAGCTCGCCGCGGTCGGGCCACTCGGGCTGCTGCGCCGCAGGCAGCTGCCGCCAGGAATCGAGGTTGATGCTCACGACATACCAGGCTATTGCAACCGGCTGTGCGGACCGACCCGATTGTCCACGGACTGAGAAGGACTTTATGCATGTTGAGACACCTCTGGAGTCCTGACATGCTCGGGAAGCACGCCGAAACCGATGAAACGGCGGGCCAGGGCCCCGATCACCGGGACGCGGGAGAGGTCGCGCGGCACCCGCGCCGGACCGGCGTCTCCCGACAGGGCGGGACGGATCAGCCGGGCCTGCACCACGCGCTGGGCGAACTGGGTGACCACGGTGGGCGGGGTGCGGCGGCGCTGGACCGCGGCGAGCAGGGACTCGGGGATCTCGGCCCCGGCCGAGAGCGGCCCGGCCAGCAGGTTGGCCGCGGCCACCGCGTCCTGCACGGCCAGGTTGATGCCGACGCCGAAGACCGGCGACATCGCGTGCGCCGCGTCACCGATGACCAGCAGGCCCGGACGGTGCCAGCGGCGCAGCCGGTTGAGCGCGACCGACAGCATGCTCACGTCGTCGAAGCCCGACAGCAGCCCGACCCGCTCCTTGAGGAAGGGCAGCAGCTCGGCGACCGGCGCGCGCAGCGCGTCGATGTCCCGGGCCCGCAGGGCGTCGAAGCCCCCCTTGGGGATCAGGTAGGCGAGCTGCCAGTAGGTCTCGCGGTTGATCGCCACCATCATGTGACCGGCGGAGACCCGCAGGAACGGCTGGGCGGGATCGGCCGGCTCGCGCGGCAGCCGGAACCACAGCACGTCCATCGGCGCGCCGTGCTCCACCGGGACGAGCCCGGCGGCCCGGCGCACGTCGGAGTGGCGGCCGTCGGCGGCCACGGTGAGCGCCGCGCGCAGCTCGTGCTCGCCGCCGGCGTCGCGGTAGCGGACCCCGCGCACCGCGTTTCCCTCGCGGATCACGCCGACCACCTCGGCGTTCATGACGAGACGGAAGGTGGGATACCGCTTGGCGGCGCCGGTCACCAGGTTGAGGAAGTCCCACTGCGGCACGAACGCGATGTAGTTGTATCTGCCCGGGAGCCTGGACAGGTCGGCGATCGGCACCGTGGCCTCGTCGGTCTGCAGGGACATGGTGTGCGCCTTGCGGTGGGGCAGCCGGCCGAACTCCCCGGCCAGGCCCAGCTCGTCGAGGACCTGCAGGGTCGAGGGGTGGATGGTGTCCCCCCTGAAGTCGCGCAGGAAGTCGCCGTGTTTCTCCAGCAGCGTCACCTGGACGCCGGACCGTGCCAGCAGCAGGGCGAGCACGGCTCCCGCCGGGCCGCCCCCGGCGATCACGCATGTGTTCTCATCCATAATTCATCACCCAATGAAATACTGGCACAGAGTTCTCGAAGTGAACAGGTTTTCCGGCAATCCGTTCCCTGCCCCGTGTCGAATAGGCGGGTGTGAGGACAGAACGTGAGCCCTCGGGAGCACCGGCCCCCGGCGGGGGACCCGGCCTGGAGGACCTCCTCGCCCAGGTGGCGCTGGGGCACGAGCGGGCCTTCGAGCAGCTCTACGACCTGCTGGCCGGTCCGGTCTTCGGCGTCGCCCGGCGGGTGCTGCGCGACCGGGCCCAGGCCGAGGAAGTGACGCAGGAGGTCCTGGTCGAGGTGTGGCGGACCGCCTCCCGCTACGACCGGACCCGCGGCAGCGCGCTGGCGTGGGTGATGACCATGGCCCACCACCGCTCGGTGGACCGGGTCCGGTCCGCGCAGGCCGCGACCGACCGGGAGGAGAAGGTCTCCAGGATGTCCGGGGAGGTCGCCTACGACCAGGTCTCCGAGGCGGTCACCACCCGGCTGGAGGGGGAGCGGGTGCGCCGCTGCCTCGGCGGCCTGACCGAGCTCCAGCGGCAGGCCGTGACCCTCGCCTACTACGGTGGCTACAGCTATCCGGAGGTGGCGGGGCTGCTCCGGGTGCCCCTGGGCACGATCAAGACCAGGATGCGCGACGGGCTCGTCCGGCTCCGCGACTGCATGGGGGTGGAACGATGAACGAGGACCTCCACACCCTGTCCGGCGCCTACGCGCTGCACGCGCTGCCCGAGCGGGAGGTCGCGCTCTTCGAGGACCACATGGCCAGGTGCGAGGCCTGCGCCATCGAGGTGCGCGGCCTGTCGGAGACTGCCGCGCGGCTGGCCGTGGCCGCCGCCGAGGCCCCGCCCGCCACGCTGCGCGCCCGCGTCATGGCGCAGATCGCCGAGGTCCGCCAGGAGCCGCCGCTGCCGGCGGCCGGCGCCGGGCCGCGGCCCCGCGAGGTGATACGGCTCGAGTCCCGTCCCGCCTGGCGGGGGCGCGGCGCGGTGGCCCTGGTCGCGGTGGCGAGCGCCGCCGCGGTGGCTCTCGGCGTCGTCGCCGTCGACGCCCGGCGGGAGCGCGACACGCTCCGGCAGATCGTGGCCGTGATGGCCGCACCCGACGCCAGGACGGTCAGGCGCCCCGTCTCCTCCGGCGGCACCGGCACGACGGTGATGTCACCCTCCGAGGGGAAGATGGTGTTCACCGCCACGGGGCTCCCCCCGCTGCCCGCCTCCCGGGTCTACCAGCTGTGGCTGATGGGGCCCGACGGTGTCCGGCCGGCCGGTCTGCTGGAGCGGGCCGCGGGCGGTGCCATGGCCCCGGTCACGGCCACCCCGCTCCGGGGCGACGACCGGGTCGGCCTGACCGTCGAACCGGTGGGCGGCTCCGACCGGCCCACCACCGCGCCCATCATGCTCGCCGAGCTGCCCCGCGCCTGACGGGGGCCGTTCACCTGCCGCCGGTCCGAACCGGCGGCGGTAGGCGGTGGGGCTGAGCCCTGTCCGCCGCCGCATCTGGGCCCGCAGGTTCGAGGCCGTCCCCAGGCCGCTGGCCTGCGCGACCGCGTCCAGCCGCAGTTCGCCGCGCTCGATGAGCCTGCAGGCCAGCGCCACCCGCTCGGCGCTCAGCCAGGCCAGCGGGGTGGTGCCGAGCTCGGCCTGGAAGCGCCGGTGCAGGGTTGCCGGGCTGACCGCGGCGCGGGCGGCCAGCTCCGCCACGGTCAGCGGCCGGTTCAGGTGCCGCTGGGCCCAGGCGAGCACGGGCGCGAGCGAGGTGTCGGGCACGGCGGGCACCGGGCGTTCGACGAACTGGCGCTGGCCGCCGTCACGGTGGGCGGCGAACACCAGGCGGCGGCTGACGGAGTTGGCCACCTCGGCGCCGTGGTCGCGGCGGATCAGGTGCAGGCCCAGATCCAGCGCGGCCGCGCTCCCCGCGGCCGTCAGCACGTCCCCGTCGTCGACGAACAGGACGTCCGGCCGCAGCAGCACCGCGGGGTGGCGGGCGGCGAACAGCTCGGTCCAGCGCCAGTGCGTGGCGGCCGGGCGGCCGTCGAGGACGCTGCCCACGTAGGTCGTGCTGCCGGCGATCGCGGTGGACACGAAGCCGGGGCAGATCGCG
>NZ_JBSFPS010000174.1:0-21290 GCF_053588315.1 Streptosporangium sp. NPDC003464
AGATCGCCGAGGGGCCGACGAACATCTGGCGCTACCGCTCGCTGCTGCCCGTCCCCGCGGACGTGGCCGCCAAGCCCGCCAGGCGGCCGCTCGCACCCCGCCGCGGCACCGCCGGCGACGCGCGGCCCCGCTCCGTCTGAAATCCGCCCTCCGGTGCCGGTAATTGCAAAGTGATCGATTATCGAAGAATCCCGCAATCGGCGAGATGTATTCCCGGATTCCATATACGACCATGGGATAGGCCAGCCGGTGGCGGGTGACGGCCATCGGCCGATGGCATAAGTGAGGAGGGTTCCATGCCGACGTTGTTCGGTTCACTGCGCAGGCTTGTTCTGACGCCGTCGTTGGCCGAGGTGAGTTTTGGCGGGCGGGGCTTTCCGGTCACGCCGACGGATGCCACCCGGCGACTCGAGGCGATTCCCCAGGCCGTGATCTGCGGATTCGAATGGGGAATCGACGCGCGCGACCAATGGGAGGTCGAGCGCCGGCTGAACATGGTGGACCCCGAACTGCGCGGTTTCGCCTACGAGGGCGCGACGATGGCCTTCACCATTGTCGACGCGATGGGCGGCGGCCGCGGCCACCGTACCCGCGACCTGCTGCTCGGCCCCGGCCAGCCGCACATCTTCCTGACCTACATCGGCATCGGCTTCGCCATGGCGCGCCTGCCCCGGCCGCTGTGGAAGAAGGTCATGCCCGACCTGGACGGGTCGGCCTACTACCCGACGATGAGCTGGCTGGCTGTCGACGGCTACGGCTTCGACCGCGCCTATTTCGAGACCCGGCGCTGGGTCGACGAGCAGAAGGTGCCGGCGCCCTACCCCTGGGAGGGCTCGCCCGACTACTTCCTGCGGGCGGTGGACCAGGGCATCGGCCGGGCGCTGTGGTTCATCCACGGCGGCCAGGTGCCCGACGTTGCCGCCGCCGTGGGCCGCTTCGCGAGCCACCGCCAGGCCGACCTGTGGAGCGGTGTCGGCCTGGCCGCGACGTTCGCCGGCGGCTCCGGGAGCGAGGCGCTGGCCACGCTGCGCCGGGAGGCCGGCGAGCACCGGGCCGAGCTGGCCCAGGGCGTGGTGTTCGCGGTCAAGGCGCGGACCTTCGCCGGATTCGTCCCCCCGCACACCGAGACCGCCTCCGCCGTACTCGCCGACCTGTCGGTCGCCGACGCCGTCGCGCTCGCCGACGACACCGCCGTCGACCCCCGCGGTTCCGGCCCGGTCCCGCAGTACGAGCTGTGGCGGCAGCGGGTGCGCGCGCACTTCGCGGCGGCGGACCGCCTCCCGGCCTGACCGCGCCCGCCGGACGGCCGCCCACCGCGGCCGTCCGGCCGCCCGCCTGTCCGGACCGGACGGATTCCGCTCTGCCGCAGAATGCTAATTGAATCGTGCCCAAAAAATATTCTACCTCTCCGGTGGGCACGTTTGAAGTAGCCCCGAGGGTGGTCCACATGGCTAGATTTACCTAAGGACAATCCCGTGAGAAGGGCAACCCTACGAGGGGCGGGAGAGGTAATTGACCAGTATTCTGCGGTCATTGAGACGGCGTATTCTGACGCCTAATGTATCAGAGACCAAGCTTGCGACACGTGGTTTCCATGTGAAAAGCCCGGAAGCCCGGGAAATGCTGGAGACCGTCGGTGAAATGTTTCTCACCGGCTACGCCTACGCGGCTGAGGCCCGCTCGCCCGCCGAAGCGGAGGAACGGCTGGAGGAGCTCCCCGAGCGGTTCCGGGGCTTCGCCTACGAGGGCGCCGGCATGGCCTTCACGATCCTCGACGCGATGCCGGTCGGCGGCGGAGGCGGGGGCAAGCTCGCCGAGTTCCTGGCCGGACGCGGCAACGACCACATCTACATGATCTACGTCGGGGTCGGCTGGGCGATGGCGCGGCTGCCGCGGTTCCTGTGGCCGAAGAGTGACACGCTCGACCCGCTGCTGCTCTGGCTGGCGCACGACGGCTACGGCTTCCACCAGGCGTACTTCCACACCGAGAAGTACGTGAACGGGCAGCACCAGGACACGGACTTCCCGTGGCCGGCCGACGGCCGGGCGTACGCCGGCCGGGCCATCGACCAGGGCATCGGGCGGGCCCTGTGGTTCGTCGGCGGGACCGACGGCGACCTGGTCACCTCGATGATCGAGAAGTTTCCCGAGTCGCGGCGCCCCGACCTGTACGGCGGCGCGGGGCTGGCCGCCACCTACGCGGGCGGCGCCCACGAGGGCGAGCTGCAGCGGTTCTGGCAGCAGGCCGGAGAGTACCGTCCCCTGCTCGCGCAGGGCAGCGCGTTCGCGGCCGAGGCCCGGTGCCGGGCCGGGCTGCTGGTGCCGCACAACCATGTCGCGACGCAGGTGTTCTGCGGCACGACGCCGGAGCAGGCGGCGCAGATCTGTCATGAGACCCGGCCCCACGGGGCGGTACCGGGTGAGCTGCCGGCCTATGAGGTGTGGCGGCAGCGCATCGCCGGTGAATTCGTATCTCTTGGAGGTGTTAGTCCGTGACCACGACAACTGGCTGGCTGCGGAAGCAGCTACCCGGAATCGTCGCCCTCGTGCTGATGACGGGTGCGTTCATCGTGAGCCACCCGCCCACATCGTCAGCGGACGAGAAGGCGGACATCGCGAGCAAGTACGCGTTCAAGCCGATGAACATCGCGATGCCGGGCGGATTCTCCCAGAAGACGATCCGCGCGGTGAACCAGAGATACACGCACATCGACGCGTGGATCTCCTCGGTCGGGGCCGGGATCGCGATGAACGACCTCGACGGGGACGGCCTGGCCAACGACCTGTGCATCACCGACCCCCGGATCGACCAGGTCGTGGTCACCCCCGCCCCCGGCGGGCAGCCCGCCAGGTACGCGCCGTTCGCGCTGAACCCCGGCACCCTGCCCATGAACGACGCCATGGCCCCCATGGGGTGCCTGCCCGGCGACTTCAACGAGGACGGCCGGACCGACCTGCTCGTCTACCTGTGGGGCCGCACGCCGATCGTCTACCTGGCGAAGGCCGACGCCAAGGGCCTCACCGCCGGCACCTACCTGCCCACCGAGCTGGTGCCGGGCGTCGGAGGGGCCAAATACACCGGGCCGCTGTGGAACACCAACACGGCCACCTTCGCCGACTTCGACGGTGACGGGCACGACGACATCTTCATCGGCAACTACTTCCCGCACAGCCCGGTCCTCGACGACAAGGTCAACGGCGGCGTGGAGATGAACGACTCGATGTCCCGAGGGCTCAACGGCGGTGAGGACTACTTCTTCCGCTGGACCGGGGCCACCTCGGGCGCGCAGCCGTCGGCCGCCTTCCAGAAGCTGGACAACGTCCTGCCCACCAACGTCTCGAAGGGCTGGGAGCTCGGCGCCGGCTCGGCGGACCTCGACGGCGACATGCTGCCCGAGCTGTACCTGGCCAACGACTTCGGCCCCGACCGGCTGCTGTACAACCGCTCCAAGCCGGGCCAGATCAAGTTCTCGCTGGTGGAGGGCGTGCGCACGCCGCTGATCCCCAAGTCCAAGGTGGTCGGCCACGACTCCTTCAAGGGCATGGGCCTCGACTTCGGCGACCTCAACGGTGACGGCATCTACGACATGTTCGTCAGCAACATCACCACCTCCTTCGGCATCGAGGAGAGCAACTTCCAGTTCATGTCCACGGCCAAGGACAAGGCCGACCTGCGCGCGAAGCTCGCCAAGGGCGAGGCGCCGTGGGAGGACCGCAGCGCCCAGGCGTCCACCGCCTGGTCGGGCTGGGGCTGGGACGTCAAGATCGACGACTTCGCCAACAGCGGTGCCCCGGAGATCGCCCAGGCCACCGGGTTCGTCAAGGGCGACGTCAACCGCTGGCCGGTGCTGCAGGAGCTGGCGACCGCCAACGACGGCGTCCTGCGCAACCCGCACTCGTGGCCGAAGGTCCGGGCCGGTGACGACGTCGGCGGACACCAGACCTTCGCCTTCTTCGCCAAGACCGAGGACGGCCGGTACGCCAACATCGCCAAGGAGCTCGGCCTGGCCATCCCGGTGCCCACCCGCGGCATCGCCACCGGCGACGCCGACGGCGACGGCCGCGTCGACATGGCCATCGCCCGGCAGTGGGACGAGCCGGTGTTCTACCGCAACGAGAGCCCCTCGGCCGGTGCCTTCCTCGGACTGCGGCTGACCCACGAGAGCCCGGCCGGCACGACCCCGGCCGACGGGACGCTCCCCGCCCTCGGCTCCGCCGTGATCGGCGCGCAGGTGACGGTGACCACCTCCGACGGGCGCAAGTTCATCGGGCGGGTCGACGGCGGCAGCGGCCACTCCGGCCGGCGCAGCCACGAGGTGCACATCGGTCTGGGCCAGAACGTGACCGGACCGGTGCAGGTGAACCTGTGCTGGCGCGACAGGGCCGGACAGATCCACGAGCAGACCCTTCAGCTGAGCACGGGCTGGCACTCGCTCCAGCTCGGATCCCAGGCCAAGGAGAAGTGACGACATGGCCGAGAAAACCACAAACCCGCCCCGTCATGACCCGAAGGTCATCACGGCTCTGCGCAGGTTCGCCATCTCGATTTCGGTCTTCAACATCCTCGGTTACACGGTCCTCGGGTTCGAGCAGCCCTGGCTGTGGCCGCTGGTCGCCCTGGCCACCGGCTACGTCGTGGAGATCGGGCTGGAGATCCTCGGGGCCAGGTCCGAGCAGCGCGCGCCGCGCTTCCTCGGCAACGGCTTCCGCGGGCTCGCGGAGTTCCTCCTGCCGGCCCACATCACCAGCCTCGCGATGAACATGCTCATCTACGTCAACGACCAGATCCTGGTGATGATGTTCGGGGTCATCGTCGCGGTCGGCACGAAGTGGGTGCTCCGGGCACCGGTGCGGGGCCGTCTGCGGCACTTCATGAACCCCTCCAACTTCGGCATCGCGATCATCCTGGTGCTCTTCCCGTGGGCCAGCATCGCGCCGCCGTACCACTTCACCGAGCAGGTCAGCAACCCGATCGACTGGATCGTCCCGGGCGTCATCATCTTCTTCGGCACCATGCTCAACGCCAAGCTCACCAACCGGATGTGGCTGATCGGCGCCTGGCTGAGCGTCTTCGCCCTGCAGGCCGTCGTCCGCAGCCTCTTCCTGGACGTCTCCGTCCTCGGCGGGCTGGCCATGATGACCGGGGTGGCGTTCGTCCTCTTCAGCAACTACATGATCACAGACCCGGGCACGAGCCCGTCCAAGCCGCTCTCGCAGGTCGCCTTCGGCGGGGGAGTGGCCCTGGTGTACGGCATTCTCACCGGCATGAACATCCCTTACGGGATCTTCTTCGCCACCGCCATCGTCTGCCTCGTCCGCGGCGGGTTCCTGTGGTCCCTGTACATCGTCGACAAGGCCCGTGAGCAGGCCAAGGCGGAGGCGCTCGCCGCCGCCGAGGCGCCCGCCCCGGCCGTCGCCGGTTCCGCGGCCGATGGAAAGGAGGTCGCGGCCGTATGAGCAGGATCGCGATCGTCGGCATGGCGTGCCGCTACCCGGACGCCACATCGCCGAGAGAGCTGTGGGAGAACGCTCTCGCCGGTCGCCGAGCCTTCCGCCGACTGCCCGACGTGCGCATGCGACTGGAAGACTACTGGGACGCCGATCCGGCCACCCCGGACCGCTTCTACGCGCGCAACGCCGCCGTCATCGAAGGCTACGAGTTCGACCGCATCGCCTACAAGATCGCCGGCAGCACCTACCGCTCGACCGACCTCACCCACTGGCTCGCGCTCGACATGGCGGGCCAGGCGCTGGCCGACGCCGGCTTCCCGATGGGCGAGGGCCTGCCCCGCGAGCGCACCAGCGTGGTCGTGGGCAACACCCTCACCGGCGAGTTCACCCGGGCCAACGTGATGCGCCTGCGCTGGCCGTACGTGCGCCGCACACTGGCCGCCTCGCTCAAGGAACAGGGCTGGGACGACGACCGGCTGGCCGCCTTCCTCGACGACTTCGAGGCCACCTACAAGAGCCCGTTCCCCGGCATCGACGAGGACACCCTGGCCGGTGGCCTGTCCAACACGATCGCCGGACGGATCTGCAACCACTTCGACCTCAACGGCGGCGGCTACACCGTCGACGGCGCGTGCTCGTCGTCGCTGCTGTCGGTGGTGACCGCGGCGAAGGCGCTCATCGACGGCGACGTCGACGTCGCGATCGCCGGCGGGGTCGATCTGTCCATCGACCCGTTCGAGATCGTGGGCTTCGCCAAGACCGGCGCCCTGGCCAAGGGCGAGTTCCGGCTCTACGACCGCCACTCCAACGGCTTCTGGCCGGGCGAGGGCTGCGGGATGATCGTGCTGATGCGCGAGGCCGACGCCCTGGAGGCGCGGCGCCGGATCTACGCCACCATCGCCGGGTGGGGGATCTCCTCCGACGGCAAGGGCGGCATGACCAGGCCCGAGGTCAGCGGCTACCAGCTGGCGCTGCGGCGGGCCTACGAGCGGGCCGGGTTCGGCATCGAGACCGTGGAGCTGTTCGAGGGCCACGGCACCGGTACGGCGGTCGGCGACATGACGGAGCTCACCGCGCTGTCGGGGGCCAGGTCCGCCGCCGCCCCCGGGGCCTCGCCCGCGGCGGTCAGCTCGATCAAGGGAATGATCGGGCACGCCAAGGCGGCGGCCGGGGTGGCCGGTCTGATCAAGGCCACGATGGCGGTGCACGAGCAGGTGCTGCCGCCGACCATCGGCTGCGTCGACCCCCACCAGGTGCTGACCGACGAGTCGGCGTCCCTGCGGGTGCTGCGCAAGGCGGAGCCCTGGCCGGCCGGCGCCCCGGTGCGCGCCGGCGTCACGGCCATGGGCTTCGGCGGCATCAACACCCACGTCGTGCTGGAGAAGACCGGCCCGCGGCGGCGCGTGCCGCTGCCCAGCCGTACCCGGATGCTGGCCTCGTCGCTGCAGGACGCCGAGTTGCTGCTGGCCGACGCGGCCTCGCCGCAGGAGCTGCGCGAGCGGCTCACGCGGCTGGCCGACTTCGTGCCGCAGGTGTCCTACGCCCAGCTCTCCGACCTGGCGGCCACGCTCCAGCGCGATCTGCGCGACCTGCCCCACCGGGCCGCGGTGGTCGTCTCCTCGCCCGAGGACGCCGAAAAACAGCTGCGGCGCGTGATCGAGGCCCTCGACGCGGGCGAGACCGGCCTGTTCACACCGGACGGCCGGGCCTTCCTCGGCCACGCGGACGGGCCGGGCCGGGTCGGCTACCTCTTCCCCGGCCAGGGATCGGGCCGCGGCACCAGCGGCGGCGCGCTGCGACGGCGCTTCGCCGAGGTCGAGGAGATCTACGCCGAGGCGGCGCTGCCCACCGACGGCGACATGGTGGCGACCGCGGTCGCCCAGCCGCGTATCGTCACCGGCTCCATGGCCGGCCTGCGGGCCCTGTCCGCCCTCGGCGTGGAGGCGGACGTCGCGGTCGGCCACAGCCTGGGCGAGATCTCGGCGCTGCAGTGGGCCGGCGCGCTGGACGAGGAGGCCCTGCTGCGCGTGGCGGCCGTCCGCGGCGAGGCCATGACCGAGCACAGCGCCTCGGGCACCATGGCCGGCGTCCGCGCGACGCCGGACGCGGTGACCGAGCTGATAGACGACCTGCCCGTCGTGATCGCCGGGTACAACGGGCCGAACCAGACCGTCGTCGCCGGACCCGTCGACGCGGTCGAGACCCTCGGGAGCAGGGCCGCCGCCGTCGGCCTGAGGTGGACCCGCCTGTCGGTGTCGCACGCCTTCCACTCGCCGCTGGTGGCGCCGGCGGCCGAGGCCTTCGGCGCGCACCTCGCCGGCGAGGAGTTCGGCCGGATCGAGCGGCCGGTCGTCTCCACCGTCACCGGGCAGACGCTGCCGCCGGACACCGACGTCCCGGCGCTGCTGCGCAGGCAGATCACCGACCCCGTGCTGTTCACCCAGGCGGTGGAGGCGGCGGCCAAGGAGATCGACCTGTTCGTCGAGGTCGGGCCCGGCCGGGTGCTCAGCGGGCTGGCCGCGGACGTGACGGACGTCCCGGCGGTCGCACTGGACACCGACGACGAGTCGCTGACCGGGCTGCTCCGGGTGGCCGGCGCGGCCTACGTCACCGGAGTCCCGATCATCCACGAGGAGCTCTTCCAGGGCCGGCTGGTCCGGCCGCTGGAGGTCGGCGCCGAGTTCAAGTTCTTCGCCAGCCCGGTCGAGCAGGCTCCGCAGATCCACATCCGCGGCGGCGCCCGCAAGGTCGAGGAGATCCCGCCGGCCGTCGGCACCGCGCCGGCGCAGTCGGAGGGACAGCCCGGCGAGTCGAGCGTCGACCTGCTCCGCCGCCTGGCGGCCGAGCGCGCCGAGCTGCCGCTGGAGATGGTCAGCGAGGACAGCCACCCCCTCGACGAGCTGCACCTGAGCTCGGTCACGGTGATGCACATCATCGACCAGGCGACCCAGCGGCTGGGCGTGCCCGCCGCGCAGGCGCCGACGAACCTGGCCACCGCCAGCCTGCGCGAGCTGGCCGCCGCGCTCGACACGCTGGCGCAGAACGCCCAGGCGGCCGACTCCGCCCCCGCCAAGCTGGTGGCGGGCGCGGCGCCGTGGGCCCGGCCGTTCGCCGTCGACCTCGACGAGGTGCCGCTGCCGGCGCGCACCACGCCCGAGGAGAGCGGGCAGTGGCAGGTGTTCGGGGCCGAGCAGTCCCCGCTCGCCGAGCCGCTGCGCCTGGCGCTCGAACGGGAGAAGGTCGGCTCCGGCGTGCTGGTGTGCCTGCCGCAGGACTGCGCCGAAAAGCACCTGGAGCAGGCGCTGCTGGGCGCCAAGGCGGCCATCCGGGGCGCGCAGGACAGCCGGTTCGTCCTCCTCCAGCACGGCCGCGGCGCGGCGGGCCTGGCCAAGACGCTCCAGTTGGAGGCCCCCCACCTGCGCGTCACCATCGTCCACGCGCCGGCGGTCGCCGAGACGGTCGGCCGGGTGGCGGCCGAGGTGGCGGCGACCACGAGCTACGCCGAGGTCCACTACGACGCCGACGGCGTGCGGCGGGTGCCGACGATGCGCGCCATGCCGGTACGGCCGGCCCGCACCGAGCAGCCGCTCGACGGGACCGACGTGCTGCTGGTGACCGGCGGAGGCAAGGGCATCACCGCCGAGTGCGCGCTGGCGGTGGCCGTCGACAGCGGCGCCAAGCTGGCCGTGCTGGGACGTTCGGACCCGGCCGACGACCAGGAGCTGGCCGACAACCTCCGGCGGATGACGGACTCCGGCGTGACCGTGCGCTACGCCCGGGCCGACGTCACCGACGCCGACCAGGTGCGCCGCGCGGTCGCCGAGGTGGAGGCGGCCCTCGGGCCCGTCACCGCGGTGCTGCACGGTGCCGGCCGCAACGAGCCCGGCGGGCTGGCGAGCCTCGACATGGCCGCCTTCCGGCGGACCTTCGCCCCCAAGGTCGGCGGCCTGCGCAACGTGCTGGCCGCCGTCGAACCGGGCCGGCTGCGCCTGCTGGTGTCCTTCGGCAGCATCATCGGCCGCGCCGGACTGCACGGCGAGGCGCACTACGCCACCGCCAACGAATGGCTGGCCGACCTCACCGGCGAGGTCGCCGCGCGCCACCCGCAGTGCCGCAGCATCTGCATGGAGTGGTCGGTCTGGTCCGAGGTCGGCATGGGCGAGCGGCTGTCGGTCGTCGACGGCCTGGCCCGCAAGGGCATCACGCCGATCTCCCCGGAGCAGGGTGTGGAGATCATGCGGCGGCTGGTGGCCGACCCCGAAGCGCCCACCGTCGTGGTGATCAGCGGGCGTACCGAGGGCATCGACACCGTCCGCTACGACCTGCCGTCGCTGCCGCTGCTGCGGTTCGTCGACAGGCCGCTGATCCGCTACCACGGCGTCGAGCTCGTCACCGAGATCGAGATGAACGCCGGGACCGACCTCTACCTCGCCGACCACCTCCTCGACGGCAACCTTCTCTTCCCGGCCGTGTTCGGCATGGAGGCCATGGCACAGGTGGCCACCGCCGCCACCGGCTGGGAGACGGTGCCGGTGATCGAGCAGGCGGAGTTCATGCGGCCCATCATCGTGCCGCCGAACGGCAGCACGACGGTCCGCATCGCCGCGACCGTCACCGGCGACCAGACGGTGGAGGTGGCCATCCGCAGCGCGGAGACCGGCTTCGACGTCGAGCACTTCCGGGCGCGGCTGCGCTTCACCGGTGACGGCGCGCCCGACGGGCCGCCGGACCAGGTCGGCGCCGGGCTGCCGCTGGTGCCGCTGGACCCGGACAGCGAGATGTACGGGGACGTGCTGTTCCAGGGCACGCGCTTCCAGCGCCTGCGCCGTTACCACCGGGCCGCCGCCCGGCACGTCGACGCCGACGTGGCGGCGGTGGAGGCGGGGGACTGGTTCGCCGGATTCCTCCCGGGCGAGCTGCTGCTCGGCGACCCGGGCATGCGCGACGCGCTGATGCACGGCAACCAGGTCTGCGTGCCCGACGCCACGCTGCTGCCGACCGGGATCGAGCGGGTGCACCCCGGTGGTGCCGCGCTGGCCGAGGCGGGCGAGCTGCGCTACTGCGCCACCGAACGGCAGCGCGACGGCGACACCTACATCTACGACATCGCCGTGCGCACCGCCGTCGGCGAGGTCGTCGAGCGGTGGGAGGGCCTGCGCCTGCAGGCGGTGCGCAAGAAGGACGGGCGCGGGCCGTGGGTGACCCCGCTGCTCGGCTCCTACCTGGAGCGGACGCTGGAGGACCTGGTCGGCGCCCGGGTCGCGGTCGCCGTGGAACCCGGCCGTCCGGACGTCCCGGAAGGCGACGGTGAGCACCGCACCCGGACGGCCGTGGCCGTGGGACGGGCGCTCGGTCACCAGGTCGAGGTCCGCTACCGGCCGGACGGGCGGCCGGAGATCGACGGAGACCGGGCGATCTCGGCCTCCCACGGGGCCGGGGTGACCCTGGGCGTCGCGGCCGCCGGCACGGTGGGCTGCGAGGTCGAAGGGGTGACCGAGCGGTCGGCGACGGCGTGGAAGGAACTGCTCGGCGAGTACGCCCTCATCGTCGAGCCGGTCGCCGCGGAGACGGGCGAGAGCCTCGACACCGCGGGGACGCGCGTCCTGGCCGCCGCCGGATGCCTGCGGAAGGCCGGCCTCCCGGCGGACGCCCCCCTCACCCTGGCCCCGGCACAGCGGGACGCCTGGGTGGTCTTCACCTCAGGCGCCCTGCGGATCGCGACGCTCGTCACGAGCCTGCGGGACGCCCAGGCCCCAGTCGTGTTCGCAGTCCTCACCGAAGGGCGGTCGTAGGCCATGAGCAAGTACTACGAATACCTGCACACGGTCGGTTTCGAAGAGACCAACATCGTCGGCAACGTCTACTACGTCAACTACCTGCGCTGGCAGGGACGGTGCCGGGAGATGTTCCTCAAGCAGCGGGCGCCGGAGGTGCTCGCGGACCTGCAGGACGACCTGAAGCTCTTCACGCTGAAGGTCGACTGCGAGTTCTTCGCCGAGATCACGGCCTTCGACGAGCTCTCCATCAGGATGCGCCTGGTCGACCTGGCGCAGACCCAGATCGAGTTCAGCTTCGACTACGTCCGGCTCGACGCCGGCGAGCGGGAGACGCTCGTCGCCCGCGGACGGCAGCGCGTGGCGTGCATGAGAGGGCCGAACACCCGCACGGCCCCCGCCAGAGTCCCTGAGCCGCTGGCCCGGGCGCTCGAACCGTACGCGTCGTAGGCGCGGATCCAGACAGGCCAGGAGGTCAGCGTGACAGTCGACAACACCACGTCGTCCCGCGAGGCGGCAGACGCGAAGGCACTGCGGCGGGCGTTCGGGACGTTCGCCACCGGTGTCACCGTGGTCACGACAGGCGGCCCCATCCCGCACGCCATGACCGCGAACTCCTTCACCTCGGTCTCGCTCGACCCGCCGCTCGTGCTGGTCTGCGTAGACCGCAACGCGGTCATGCACCGGTGTCTCACCAGCACGGAGTTCTTCGGAGTGAGCGTGCTGGCCGACCACCAGGAGGCCGAGGCCCGGCACTTCGCCGACCGCTGGCGGACCCTGGGCGCCGCCCAGTTCGACAACGTCGGCTGCCTGCCTGGCGAGCTCACCGGTGTGCCGCTGATGGAGGGCGCCCTCGCCCGCTTCGAATGCGAGCTGTGGCGCACCTACGACGGCGGCGACCACACCATCTTCATAGGGAAGGTGCTGTCCATGGACCAGCAGCCGGGCCGGGACGGACTGCTGGTCTTCAACGGGAAGTTCCGCCAGATCACCCCGGACTGGAGCGAGGTGACGGCATGACCTCCGGGGGACGACATGCCGAGGCGGTGCCGGGGGGAGCGTCCCCCGGCACCCGCCGGGTGCCGCCCGGGCCACCGTGGTGGGCGGGGCCGAGCCTGTTCAAGAAACTGGCGACGGACCGGCTCGGCATGATGTCGCTCGCCGCGACGTACGGCGACGCGGCCCGGCTGTCCATCGGGCCCAAGACCCTCTACTTCTTCAACCATCCCGACCACGCCAAGCACGTGCTGGCCGACAACAGCGGCAACTATCACAAGGGAGTCGGCCTGGTCCAGGCACGGCGGGCCATCGGTGACGGGCTGCTGACCAGCGAGGGCGAGCTGTGGCGCAAGCAGCGCCGGATGATCCAGCCGGTCTTCCAGAACAAGCGGATCTCCCAGCAGGCCGGGGTCATCGCCGCGGAGGCGGCGGCCCTGGTGGACCGGCTCCGGTCCCACACCGGCGGGCAGCCGGTCGACGTGGTCCAGGAGATGACCTCGCTCAGCCTCGGCGTGCTCGGCCACACCCTGCTCGACGCCGACCTCGGCGCCTTCAGCGAGATCGGGCACTCCTTCGAGGCGGTCCAGGACCAGGCGATGTTCGAGCTGGTCACGCTGAGCAAGGTGCCGATGTGGGTGCCCCTGCCCAAGCAGCTGCGTTTCCGCCGCGCCCGCGCCGAGCTGCAGCGCATCGTCGACCATCTCGTCGCCGACCGCCTCGCGCGGTCCGGCGACGGGGGCGACGACGTCGTGTCCCGCCTGATCGCCTCGACCCGGCAGGAGGCCGACCCCCGGGTCGGCCGCCAGCGGATGCGCGATGAGCTGGTCACGCTGCTGCTCGCCGGGCACGAGACGACGGCCAGCACGCTGTCGTGGACCTTCTACCTCGTCGACCGGCACCCGGAGGTCCGGGAGCGGCTGCACGCCGAGGCGGTGGAGGTGCTCGGTGACCGGCTGCCGGTCTACGAGGACCTCCACCGGTTGAAGTACACCGCGATGGTGGTGGAAGAGGTCATGCGCCTCTACCCGCCGGTCTGGATGCTGCCGCGGGAGGCCCAGGGGGACGACGAGGTCGGCGGCTACCGCGTGCCGGCCGGTTCCGACGTCCTGATCAGCCCGTACACGCTGCACCGGCACCCCGCCTTCTGGGACGCGCCGGACCGCTTCGACCCGGACCGCTTCGACCCGGACCGTCCCACGGGCCGGCCCCGGTACGCCTACATCCCCTTCGGCGCCGGGCCCCGGTTCTGCGTCGGCAACCACCTGGGCATGATGGAGGCCACGTTCGTGATCGCCATGGTCGCCCGCGACCTCCGCCTGGCCAAGGTGCCCGACTACAAGGTGGTCGCCGAGCCGATGCTGTCCCTCCGGGTGCGCGGCGGGCTGCCGATGACCGTGCACCCCGCGGCCGGCTCCCGGGCCACGCGGCCCCGGGCCGGCTCCCGGCAGGCCGGGGCGTGAGATCCGCCCGCCGCGGCGCCTCGGAGCACGTGGGCGCCGCGGTACGCGGGCGGTGACGGGAGGGGGCCCGGTGAGTGCGGGGGAGGGCCTGGTGAGTGCGGGGGAGGTCCTGGTGAGTGGTGGGGGGAGTCCTGGTTACGGGCTGAGGGAGGGGCCGGCCGGGACGTCCCCTCAGCGGCCTGCCGTCGTCATCCCCTCCGCCCCGCTCGCCCCGTGGCCGGAGCCCCGGGGCGGCATCCCCGTCCCCCGCGCGGGCCCGTTCCCGCGCGGCGGCCTGTTTCCCGTGTTCGGCCCCGTCCCCGTGTGCCGGCCTGTTTCCCGTATGGCGGCCCGTCCCCGTGTGCCGGCCTGTTCCCTGTCTGCCGGTCCCGTCCCCGCTTGCCGGCCTGTTTCCCGTATGGCGGCCCGCTCCTCCCGCGCCGGCCCGTCCCCGTGTTCAGCCCCGTTCCCCGGTCTACCGGCCCGTCCCCGTGTGCCGGTCTGTTCCCCGTGTTCGGCCCGTCCCGGGCGGCGGCCTGTCCCCGTGTGCGGGCCGCCGGGCGGTGTCCCGGTCCTCCCGCACCGGCGCCGGCGCGATGCGGGTGAGGGGACGGTGGGTCAGCTCGCCTGCCGGACGGCGGCCACGGCCAGCAGGTCGCGCAGCGCGAGCAGCACCGGCGGGTCGAGGGCGTGCATCGGCCTGAGCTGGACGTCGGCGAGCGCGGTGTCCGCGCCGGGCTCTACCGTGATCGGCCCGTGACGCCCGATGCACAGTGCCTCGTCCCCGTCGGGCGGGTAGTTGGTGGCGTTCTCGCTGCCGGCGGCGACGGACTGCGCGATCAGGTGCCACTGTCCCTCGGGGACGTCCTCCAGCACGTACGGCCCGGGCCGGTGGAGGACCGTGTATCTGACCGGCCGGCCCTCAAGGATGCGGTCGGGGAACAGCCCGGCGAAGACCGGCCGGTCCGTCAGCGGGGACGAGATGTCACCGCGGACCGTCATGGTCGCGGTCCCCCCGAGGGCGGGGCGTTCCTCGATGAGGAGCTGCGGCGTGACGCTCTCGAACTGGCGGTATTTGGTCGGAGAGACCCCCACGCTGCTGGTGAACCGTGAGCTGAAGGTGCCGACGCTGGAGTAGCCCACCCGATGGCTGATGTCGGTGACGGTCAGCGAGGTGGAGGCGAGGAGCCGCTTGGCCTCGCGGAGCCGTACCGCCGACAGGAACCTGCCGGGCGACAGGCCGGTGACCCGTTGGAAGACACGGGAGAAATGAAACTTGCTGAACATCGCGGTGCGAGCCATGTCGTCGATGGTGATCTGATCACCTAAGTTATCGTGCATGCTGTCGACGACTCGCATGACGGCTTGCTCGATTACGTCGTTCATTACTCCTCCCGGGTATTGAAGGTGTCATCCTGATTGACCTTGAATTGACATGGGGCGGAAAATTGAACGGATGGTCACGGCCTGTGCGCGCCTTGCGGGCGCCCGGCCGGAACATTTATCCACATGCCTGCGGAAATGTTTTCGAGTGTCCCCGGCCGCTGCCGCCTGTTGCTGCTCGACGAAATCGGCCGGCTTTACGCCGGCGACGGCTATCGGCCTGTCCGGTTATTACACGCGGCGGAGCGCACGGAACGCTGCACCGGGGTGAAGATCTTTCGAAAATATGTTGGGGTAGTCGAACGACTACGCATTGCGCGTAAACGCGCCATGAGCGTGCCCGGCTGTTTTCCGGCCGTTGCACGCGATGAATCGATATGTGTGGCCGGGGTGCGGTCGGCATGCCGAAATGTCGCCCTACGGCCGTGGGTGCGGGGACCGCTTACCTGGTCAGGTGGGGTGGGAGCCGGGATGAGGCGCAGGTTTCCGAGGGGCGCCCGATCATCCGTACGGGTGCCGCGGGAATTTTCCGCAGAGGCGATACGGAGGTTGCCCGTCGTCGGCAACCTTCCGCTTTCCGTCTCCACACCACTCACGTCGAGAGCGTATTCGTACGCCCTCGCCGGGGGAATCGAATTGCGCGCTTCCTGGGGTTCTCCCGGTCCTAATAGGGGTATCAGGGGTATGAATAGGGGTTGTCCCCGGCGGAGTGCCCGGTAAATTGTGACGGCGCCGGTTCGATGCCGTCGAGCTGTCGTCGAGCGTTTCTCCGAGGACTTCACGCCGGGGGTGGGGTCGGTCCGTTGTGATGGGGTGTGGGGATGGCCGAGGCTCGCGAGGACGAGTTCTCGCGCTATGTCAGGGAGACGAGGCCGGCGCTGCGACGGACGGCCTTCCTGCTCTCGTCCGACTGGTATGAGGCGGACGATCTCGTCCAGCGGGCTCTGATCGCCATTCACGGGCGCTGGGAGACCCTTGAACGGCGCGACAGGATCGACGGCTACGCCCGCACGATCATGATCCGGATGATCATCAGTGACCGCCGGTCGCACCGGTGGTCGCGCGAGACGCTCCGGGAGACGCCGCCCGAGCCCGCTCCGGCGCCCGACCCGTACGCGCTCGTGGGGGACCGGATGCTCCTGATGGACGCGCTGGCCGGGCTCGGGTCCCGGCAGCGGGCGGCGGTCGTGCTCCGTTACTGGGAGGACCGCAGCGTCGAGGAGACCGCGCGGGTGATGGGCAGCGTGTGCTCGACGGTGCGCAGCCAGACCGCCCGAGCGCTGACCGCCCTCCGCTCGGCGCTCCGGGCCGAGTGAGCCGGGCGGGCCGAGTGAGCCGGGCAGGCGGTCACGCGGAGGTCCGGCGGGGCCGTACAGAGGCCGGAAAGGCGGGACGGGGGCGGCTCCCGGGCGGCGTGCGTGCCGTACCGGCGCCCGCTAGGGTCCGGGCGGCTCCGTGACCGGCCGGGTCACACCTGGCCCCGCACGGTCCACAGGTCGGGGAATATCGGGGTGAACGAGGTCGGGTGCGGGCGGGCGGCGTCGGAGCCGTCGCCCATGATCCGCTCCACCGTCTTCCCGTGCCGGTAGCGCCATTCCTGGGCGCGCTGATCGAGGTCCACCAGCCCCTCACAGATCTGCGCCGTCACGTCGTCGTCGCGGTAGACCCGCAGCAGCACGGCCCGCAGCTCGGCCGACGGCGCCGGCGGCAGCGACACGTCCCGATACAGCAGCTCATGCGGCACCTGGTAACCCTGGGCCGTGAGGTAGCCGAGGAAGGAGTCGAAGATGGACGGCCGGTTCATCGCCGTCTCGACCTGGTGGCGCTCACCGCTGCCCTCCGGGTAGGAGTGGTGCGCCTGGTGGTCGCGCCTGCCCAGCACCGCCTCGACCTCGCGGAACTGCGCCGACTGGAAGCCGTCGGCGGCGCCGAGGTCGCCTCGGCAGCCGGTGAACCGGAGCGGGGTGATGGTCTCCATGACGTCGATCTGGCAGATCGCCGCCTTCAGGATGCCCAGTGACCGGCGCAGGGTACGCAGCGCGTGCGCGGTGTCACCGACGGCCAGATGGCGCTGCAGGCCGGCGAACTCGTACAGCAGCTGCTTGAACCAGAGTTCGTGCGCCTGGTGGGCGACGATGAACAGCATCTCGTCGTGCTCGGTCGAGCGCGGCCGCTGGGCCGTCAGGATCTCGTTCAGTGCCAGGTACGAGGAGTAGGTCAGCACAGGTGAGCGGTCGACGATCACGGCTCCATCAACCTTCGTAAAAGGGAGGGACAACGGATAAATTCGCTGTCATTCAACAGCGTCAGGCTACGGTGCGCGGCATCCGCCAGAAAGGAATCGTGGAGATGCCGGCGGAATTAGCAATCTGGAAGAAACAGCCGGTCCGGGCCGGTGCCGGGAGAATCTCCACGGCCGGGGCCCGACGCGGTCCGGATCGCCGCGGTCGGCGCCGCCGGGAAAACCGTCGCGCCGCAGCTCCCCGGCCTTTCCGCGGAGCCCTTCCCCGGCCTTTCCCGAGCACCGGGGAATCACGGCCGCCCGCCTGTGGTCGCGCCGCCAGAAATCCGGCAATGTGGAAGATGCCGGGTCCCGGTCCGGTGGATACGCTTGGCGCCGGCCCTGGTGGCCCGATAGGGAGGTGGGCGGATGCGCATGACCTTGCTGGACGGCCCTCCGGGAGTCCCGGCGGCACCGGTCGCACACCGGGGCGGGCGGTGCCCCCATGGGCGGTGACGCCGTACCGGACCTGAGGCCGCCGGCCGCGGGCAGGCAGGTCGAGGAGATCTGGAAGAGCGTGCTCGACATCTCCGAGGACGAGGCGGACGCCACGTTCTTCGAGCTGGGAGGCAGGGCGATCACCGCGCTCCGGATCGTCGCCCGCGTCGAGAACGCCCTCGGCGTCCGGGTCGAGGTCGGCGAGCTGTACGAGCACCCCAGCATGGACTCCTTCGTGCACCACGTCATGGCGAGGGCGCAGTTCCCTCCGGTGGTGGGTGACCGGTAGGGCGACCTCCGGCGGGTGACCGGCGGAGCGGCTTCCGGAGGATGACCTCCGGTGGACGCCCCGACGGTCGAGGAGGGGGGTGACCTTCCGTGAAGGGCCGTTTCGTGCTGCTCCCCGGCCTGTGGACGGGGGCGTGGGGCTGGGAGCCGGTGACCTGCGGCCTGCGCAGGCGCGGCCATCACGTCCGTCCGATCACGCTGTCGGGACTGGCCGCTCCCGACACGGACGTCTCCGCCGTCGGCCTGCAGACCCATGTCGACGACGTGCTGTCGGTCCTGGAGACGGAGGAACTGGGCGACGTCATCGTGGTGGGACACAGCTACTCGGGCATCGTGGCGGGCCAGGTCGCAGACCGGGCGCCCGACCGGGTCGCGCACACCGTCTTCGTCGAGGCGTTCCTGCCCCATGACGGCAGATCGATGCTCCACGCCTTCCCGGAGCGCCAGCGTGCCGAGGAGCTCCGGCTGATCGCCGACAACCACGGCCGCTGGCCGGCGCCCGACCCCGCGATCGTGGCCGACGGCCAGGACCTCTCCCCGCGGCAGGCGCAGTGGCTCGCCGAGCGCTTCGTGGGCCACCCGGGGCGCACGATAGCCGAGCCGGCCGTCCTGACCCGCCCGCTGGCACACCAGCGGGCCACATACGTCGTGTGCGCCATGGAGCACTTCGGCGGCCGGGTCTCCGCCGACGTCTCGGCCATGCGCGCCGCGCCGAACTGGACCTTCCACACCCTCGACACCGGCCACTGGCCGATGATCTCGGCCCCCGATCCGCTCGTCGCGCTCCTGGCCGGCATCGCCGCCCAGCGCCGCTGAGCGCCGGTGCGCCGCCCCGGCGCACGGGCCTGGTGGCCGGCGGCCGCCGCGCCCGGTCGTTCCACGGAAAGCGAATTGCCGGACAGGCCGGACAGTTGTTTACCTAAATTACGGAACGGCTTATCCGTGGACCCTTTCCATGTTATTTTAGGTTTCCGATCAACTACCGTCCGACCAGGCCGGACAGCTATTTTACGGCGCTGCGCAAGGTGATATTCCACCCTTGGTGGGCCCCTTTTTCTTCCAGGTTGCTGGATGGCTCCTTTTGCGTTGACGGCCCCCGCGCGAGGCATGTTGTATTGGTCTTGTGTCGGCACTTGTGCGATCCGCGACACGAATTGGGCGCCGGTGCCGGGTGAGCTCGGACCGTGGCCCTCGCTAATGGCAAGACCCTTCGGGCGGCGGTGATCGGCCGCGGGTCGGAGGGCTTCACCATGGACCCTCCGGGGCCCGGCACGCGTGGCGAGGAGGGACTGATGGCGCCCACACCTGGAAGCTCTCGGCCGGCGATCTCAGGGGCGTCGTGGTCGCCGGTGCCGACGGAGGGGGTCGCCGAGTGTCTTGGCGGGGAAGTCCACCTCGCGTACGCGCGGCGTCCGGCGTCCGGAGTCGTCACCGTCGCGGCGGGCTTCTCCCCGGACGCCGCGCGGGCGCGGGCGGAGGCGCGGGCCGCCGCCATGGACCTCCTCTACCGGATCCCGGACGGCGAGGCGGAGCCCTGCGCCGATGACGACGGCAGGCAGCTGTGCCTGGCCGACTTCATGCCGGAACCACCGCCCGACAACCGGTCACGCGTCGCCGGGACCGGCCTGCTGAGCCGGGAGCGCTATCTCCTGCCGGCCGAGGTCGTGTGGATGGGCGAGCGGGACTGCCGGGTCGAGCCCACCGTCGTCGGCGTGGTGGACGACCCCGCCGACGGCGTCTCCGGCGGGATCGCCGACCTCCTCGCCCATGACGTGTTCACCCGCTGGTGGGCGAGCCCGCGGATGCCGCTCCTGAGGGTCTCCGAGCACCTCGGGAGGCTGATCCCGGCGGGTGCCGCGGAGGCGGCCTCCGCTCTCGGGCTGTGGGTGCCGGCGTTCGTGCTGCCCGGCCCCGATTTCCAGATCGCGGTCGTGGGCGTCAGCGGAGACGGGACCACGATAGCCACCGCCGCGGCGCGCTCGATGGAGGAGGCGGTCAGCAGGGCGTTCCTGCGGGCGATGGCGGCGCGCGCGCAGCCGTGGGACACCCTTCCCGTGGCCGACTCGCTGCGCCGCATCACGGTGTGGCATCGCGAGGCCGACTACCTGGCCTACCTGGAGCGCTCCGCCGTCGACGCGGACCCGTCGGCGCTCGACGGCCCCGGCATGCCGGACGGGGCGCTCGGCTGGATCGACATCGCCTGCCGGCGGTTCGGGCACGAGCCGGTCGTCGTCGGCCTGGGGGAGCCCGGCACCCCGGTGAAGGTCGTGTGCCCGGGCGCCGCCTGCTATCGGACGGTCCCGCCGGGCACCACGCTTCCGTGCCCGGTCCCTTGAAAGCCGTCCCATCCGGCGAGGCGGCGATGGCTGAGGCGGTGACGGACGGGGGCGGCGGCGATGCCGGGCCGCGACATCCATCGGACGGAGGGGCGCCCGCCGGGTGCCCCTCCGTCCATGAGGCCGGCCGTGACCGCCCGGCCGCTCGCTCGATCGTCCGTCAGCCGGTCACGATGGCGATTCCCGGGAAGGCGGCGGTCGCGTTGCTCCACGGCGAGTAGTACAGCCGCCAGGAGCAGATACGGCCGTTGACGACGTAGCCGGTGCAGGGCACCTGAGCGCTGGTGTCGATGAGGGAGATGACCCCCACCGCGGACTGCCGGGTGGTGCTGGACGGTTCGGGGGTCTCCACCGGGCCGCCGCTGTCGCCCTGGCCGGCGACGTTCTTGCGCGTCGAATTCTCGAGGAGGGCCAGGCCGTAGAGCGCGCTCTCGGCAAGGTAGATCGTGACGTTGGTCATCTTCACCTGGCAGAGGCAGACGGTGCCCGAGTAGGCGCCGGAGGTGCAGAGCCACATGCCCACGTAGGAGGCGGAGGTGCCGGCGACCGGGTTGCTGAACTCCGGCGATACGGTGCCGGGGTTGTTGTTGTAGACGCGGCCGGCGGTGCCGGCGCGGATCAGCATCACGTCGCGGCTGGTGTTGGCGTGGGTGATCGGGCCGATCACCTGGCCGGTCGGGTCGGTGGCCGTCTGCCCGACGCTGCCGCAGTGGGCCGCCGACAGCATCCAGTTCGTCCCGCCGGCGGTGACGGCGAAGCCCGTCGAGCAGCCGCGGCCGGTGCCGGTGTTGCGCCAGGCCGCGCCGCCCAGCCAGGGCGCCGGGTCCTCCTGCGGATCTTGTCGAGGGCGTCGGGGACGGGGAGCTGGTCGAGGAGGTCGCGGGTGGTGACCATGGCCAGC
>NZ_JBSFPS010000175.1:0-21251 GCF_053588315.1 Streptosporangium sp. NPDC003464
GCAGGACCGCCGCCGACAGCAGGATCAGCGCCAGGATGACGCCGAAGCGCCCGATTCCCGGGAAGCGGGCCGGACCGGTGAGGATGAGGGTGACCATCACGCCGTAGGCGACGCCCGCCCACGACAGGAGAAGGCCGGCCCTCTTCTCGCTGGCGCTGATCAGCTCGGCGCGGGCCGCGGCGGTGGCGGCGTCGAGCCGGTCCCTGAGGAACGGGGACATGGACGCGTGCCGCGCGCCGCTGTCGTCTCCGGGGAGGCCGCTGGATGTAGCCGGTCCGTGGTTCATGATGGGCGGGTCCTTTCCGTCGGGCCGTGGGCCGGTGGAGCTGACCTGCGGCCGGTGACATGCGAGGCAGCCGACGCTTCGGACGTGGGCGGATGTGAGTTCCACTACCTTCGACTGTAGGGGTGCGGCCAGGACGGAGCCGGAAAGGGCCGTCGGTGCCGCTCTCCGTGTCCTGCGGATCCTGAACGGGCGGGCGCCCCGCCCGCGGGGCGGCCGGACGGATATCCGGATTCTCACCCCCGGATCCGGCGGGAAGGTGAGCCGACCGCCGCTCCGTTACGTTCAAGAGGACATGACAAAGATCTGGCGGATCCTCCTGGTGTCGGCGCTGCTGTCGCTCCCGGGCGTGACCGTGACGGAGCCGGCGCGGGCGGTGGCCGCGCAGCAGCCGGCCGTACAGAGGAAGGTGCTGGTGGAGCTCCGCCGGCAGGGCGGTTTCGCGGGGTTCGACGATCGGGTGATCGTATACACCGACGGGTGCGCCCGGCTGAGCCGGCGGACGGGCCCGGCCGTGGACAAGTGCCTGACCAGGGGAGAGATGGGCACGCTGCGCGGCCATCTGAAGCGCCTGCGCCTGGGGCGCTCCGAGGCACGCCCGCAGGGGGCCGATTTCCTCAAATACACGATCGCCTACCGGGGGCACCGGGTCAGCCGCTACACGCTGCCCGGCAGTTGGAGCCCGGTGGTGCGGCATCTGGAGAAGCTCCTGGACAAGTACTGGGCGCCGGACTGACCCGCGGCGCGGTGCCCGTATCCCTCCGCCCGGCGCGCCGGGCAGGACAGGGGTTGTGATCGACTCGCCCCCGGCCTACCTTGCACTGACCGGTCCGCGTGTCCGGCTGAGGATTCCACGGCGGAGGGAGCAGGCGATGGGACGGGCGATGACCAGGCCGGAGCGGGAGGCGTTCCTGGCCGAGGTGAGGGTCGGGGTGGTGAGCGTCGGCACCGACAACGGCCATGGGCCGCTGGCGGTGCCGATGTGGTACGGCTACGCGCCCGGTGGTGAGGTGATGCTGATCACGCCGCGCGACAGCCGCAAGGCCCGGCTGATCCGCCTGGCCGGGCGCTACAGCCTGTGCGTGCAGGCGGCGGAGCCGCCCTATCGGTATGTGTCGGTGGAGGGTCCGGTCACCGCGATCGCCGAGTCGGTGACCGCCGACGAGCGCAGGGCCCTCGCCCGGCGGTATCTCGGCGACGAGGAGGGCGATCGCTATGTCGGTTCGAGCGCTGATGCTACCGCGCGGATGATCAGTATCCGGATGCGTCCGGAGCGCTGGCTCTCGGATGACCAGTCGTGACCGGACACCGCCTCGGGAGACGCGCCGGACGGTTCTGAGCCGGTCACGGCGGCCCGCCGTGGCCGGTCAGCACGGGGACGACCTGTGCGTCCGCCCCGGCCACGACGCCTACGTCCGGCACGCGTGCTACACGACGCCCGCGTAGACCCAGCGGCCGTCGAGGCGGACGAAACGGCTGTGCTCGTCAAGCTGCCCGGGACGCCCGCGATCGAGGTAGTGGGCGCGGAACCGGACCGTCCCCTCGGTGTGGAAGACGTTGCCGTCGGCGGTCTCCAGGACCTCCAGGCGGACCCAGCGCAGCTTCTTGTCGAGGTCGACGCGGGGCGGGCGGCCGGCGGGGTGCCAGGTGCGCAGCAGGTATGCCTCGTCGCCGACGGCGAAGGCGCTGAAACGGGACCGCATGAGCAGTTCGGCGGTGGCGGCCGAGCTTTCGCCCCGGTGGAAGCGGGCGCAGCAGTCCTGGTAGGAGGCCGGCAGGCCGCAGTGGCAGCCGGCGGCGGGGACACGACGGGACATGCCCCCATTGTGCCCGAACGGACCTGGCGGATCGCCCGGGAGCCGGGACGGCGACGGCGCCGCCGCGACCTGCGGCGCCGGCGACGGCCTGATCGCCGTGAGCGTCAGGCCGGTGCCGATCTCCCCCGGACCGGCGGTCGCGATCACGGCCCCGATCGGTCCGAGGTCTCCTCGCCGCGGCAGAACTGGGCGAACGCCTTGGTCATCGCGCCTGCCCGCGCCGCCACCCCGGGTCCCGAACCGGTCAGCGGGCTCCCGTGGTTGCCGAAGTAGAGGGGCACGTCCACGAGGTGGCACGCGCCGAGTTCGATCCCGCCCCGGCTCATGGGCGAGCGATGGTCGCAGACCAGGTGCCGTGCGCGACCGCGGTGGGCCCGGACGACCTCCTCCGCCGGACGGTGGAAGATCTGCCGCGTGTCGAGGTCTCCCGAGCCGATCGCGGCGAACAGCCGCGCCTCCTCGGTCACCGTCGTCACCAGGAGCGGCACCGGCGCGGCGGCACCCGAGCGGATCGCGTCCAGGGGATGGGCGGCCAGCAGGTCGCCGTCGACCACGGGGGCGACCGGCAGCAGCCCGCCCACGGGCGGTGCGGACCGGACGGCCGTCTCCTCGGCGGCCAGCAGGTCCGCGAGCGGGACCTCGGACGGCTCGGCGCCGAGCGCGCGCCGGGCCGCCGCGGTCCAGACGCCCGCCTCGTCGCGGGTGGCGAAGCCGTAGGGCACCGGGCTCATCGCCACGGCCCGGGCGAACAGGCCGGGCGCGCTGGTCAGCAGGGCCAGAACGCTGGTGCCACCGGCCGAATGGCCGCCGAGAGTCACTTCGGCGGGGTCCCCGCCGAACGCCGCGATGTGGTCGCGCACCCACTCCAGCGCGGCGATCTGATCGCGCAGGGCGAGATTGGCCGGTACGGCGTCGCCGTACCAGAACCCGGACAGGCCGAGGCGGTAGTTCACGGTCACGACGACGAGCCCGTGGTCGCGGGCGAGCGCGGCTCCGTCGTACATCCGCTGCGTGCCGGAGCCGAACACGAACGCGCCGCCGTGCAGGAACACGAGCACCGGGCGCCGTCCCTCGCACGAGGGCGTCCAGATGTTGAGGAACAGGCAGTCCTCGCGGCCCGCCGCGGGGTCGATCTCGAGGCCGGGCACCCACCCCATCCGCCCTGGCCGTTGCGGGGCCGGCGCGCCCGGCGCGACGGCGTCCTCGACCCCCTGCCAGGGGAGGGCGGGGGAGGGGGCGGTGAACCGGCGGGCGGGGGCGGCGTAGCGTACCCCCTTGAACGCGCGGACCCCGGCGGAGCGGACGCCGCGCAGCGTCCCCAGGGCCGTGTGCGCGAGGGTCACGCGCCCAGTCCCAGGAAACGTGCGGCGTTGCCGCCGAGGACGGCGGCCCGGCCGGCCTCCCCGAGGTCCGGGCAGTCGCGGACGGTCGCGCCCGGCTCCTGCTCGCCCAGCGGGAAGGGGAAGTCGGTGCCGAGCATGACCCGCTCGACGCCCATCACCTCGACGAGCAGGCGCAGCGCCCGCGGGTCGAACACCGCCGAGTCGACGTAGAAGCGGTCGGTGTACGCCGAGGGGGGCCTGGGCGAGTCCTTCCGGACGATGTCGCGGTTGTGCCAGGCGTTGTCCGCACGGCCGAGGAGGAAGGCGAAGCTGCCCCCTCCGTGGCAGAAGCACAGGCGCAGGGACGCGGGCAGCTTCTCGAACGCGCCGGAGAGCATCAGCGACAGGATGCCGAGCTGGGTCTCCGCGGCCATGCCGACCAGCCACGGCAGCATGTACCCGGCCATGCGGTCGGCGCCGAGCATGTCCCACGGGTGCACGAGCACCGGCATGTCCTCGCGGGCGCAGTGGGCCAGGAACTCGATGATCTGCGGGTCGTCGAGGTTGCGCGGGCCGACGTGGTTGCCGATGTGCACCCCGCGGTGGCCCGCGGCCTTGGCCCTGGTGACCGCCGCGACGGCCAGGTCGAGGTCCTGCAGCGGGACCTGGCACAGGGGCAGCAGGCGGGCGGGATCCTGGGCGCAGTGGGCGAGGATGCGCTCGTTGACCAGCTCGCACCAGTCGGCCGCGCGGTCCGCGTCCGCCGCGTAGCCGAACAGCAGCGGTGTCGAGGAGACCGCCTGCACGTCCACCCCGGCGCGGTCCATCGCCGAAAGGCGCGCCTGCGCGTCCCACAGCTCGGGGGTGACCGGACGGTAGTCGTCCTCGCCGCTCATCATCATGCCGTCGCGCAGCCAGGGCTCGCCCGCGCCGGCGAGGATCCGGCTCTCCTGCCGGGAGATGCGCGGGAAGACGTGGGCGTGAACGTCGATCACCATTACTCGATCACCGGTCGCAGGTGTGCCGGCCGTTCCTTGCCGGGGTGCGTCGCCCCGTGGCGCGGGCGGGTGCGGTCGCCGTCGTGGAACGCCTGGAAGACGGGAGGCGGGTCCTCGACGGTCGGTCCGAGGCCCGGCCCCCGGGGCCGGGTGATCACGGCGGGGACGTCCCCCGCCGCCGGCAAGGCGCCGTTGGCATAGTGCGCGGGCTTCATGGCCGCAATTGTGCGGAGGCGCCGGGATAACAGTCCAATACTGTCTTGCGGCTTCAGTATGCAATTTCTGTCATATGTCGTTTTCGGCATACCTCATGCGCAGATCGGTATTCGTCTTGGCATACCGCCAGCGTGCATCCTCGTCCGTACCCCCCGATCGGAAGGTACGGATGATGGGCACAGACAACAGCCGGGCCGCGCGCCGCGTCTCATGGGCGGCCTTCATCGGCACGACCATTGAGTGGTACGACTTCTTCCTGTACGGCACGGCCGCCGCGCTCGTGTTCAACAAGCAGTTCTTCCCGGCGATGGACCCGGTGGCGGGCTCCATCGCGGCGTTCGGCACCATGGCCGTGGGCTTCCTCGCCCGCCCGCTCGGCGGCATCGTCTTCGGCCATTTCGGCGACCGGATCGGGCGCCGGAACACCCTCGTGGTCTCTCTGCTGATCATGGGGATCGGGACCACGTTGATCGGCCTGCTCCCCAGCTATTCGAGCATCGGCGTGTGGGCCGCCGTCCTGCTCATCGTGATGCGCATCGCCCAGGGCATCGGCCTCGGCGGCGAGCTGGGCGGGGCCGTGGTGCTGACCATGGAGCACGCGCCGAAGGGCCGTCGCGCCCTCTTCGGCGCCTTCCCCATGATGGGCACGCCGGCGGGCATGCTCTGCGCCAACCTCGTCTTCCTCGGCACCTCCTCGCTGCTCAGCGAGGAGAGCTTCATGTCCTGGGGCTGGCGGGTGCCGTTCCTGCTCAGCGTCGTGCTGGTGGTGGTCGGGCTGTACCTGCGGCTGCGCATCGAGGAGAGCCCCGACTACGAGAACCTCGTCGAGCGCCGCCGGCCGGTGAAGCTGCCGATCGCGGTGGTGCTGCGCGACCACTGGCGCCAGGTCCTGCACACGATCGCGGTGATCATCGCCAACAGCGCGCTCGCCTACATCTTCATGGTCTACATCCTCAGCTACGGCGTGGCGGCGGCGGGCCTGTCGCGCACCTTCCTGCTGACCTGCGTGATCGGCGGCGCCGCCACGTGGCTGGCCACCGCGCCGCTGTGGGGGCACCTCGGCGACCGGCTGGGCCTGCGCGCGGTCTTCGTGTGGGGTTCGGTGATCCTGCTGGTGGGAGCCATGGCGATCTTCCCGGCCATCGACACGGGGAACCCGGTCCTCGTCGCCGTGTTCATGGTGGCGATGGGCGCCGTGCTGTCGATGACCCACGCCCCCCAGGGCACACTCACGGCGAGCTTCTTCCCGGTGGCCATCCGGTACTCCGGCACCTCCGCCGCCTACCAGCTGGCCGCGATGCTGGGCGGCGGCATCACGCCGCTGGTCGCGGCGTCACTTTACGCCGCGACCGGGAGCTCGCTGTCCATCACCGGATACCTGGCCGCCGTAGCCGTCATCAGCCTGGTCGCGGCCCTGGTGATCCCGCGCAACGACGCCGAGCGCCTGGGCGACCTTCCCGCAGTGCCGGCCGATATAACGAAATAAGCTGGAAACCTCCGTTCATATACTGCTTCAGTGATATCTCGCCCCCTGGACCTGCTGAGCGGCCGGCTCAAGCTCAAGCACCTGGTGCTCGTGACGGCCATCGCCGAGCAGGGCAGCATTCTGCGCGCCGCCGAGCGTCTCCACCTGGCGCAGCCAGCCGTGACGCGGGGGCTGCGGGAGGTGGAGCGGATCCTCGGGGTGGAGCTGTTCTCGCGCGGGCCCCGCGGCGTCACCCCCACCGTCTTCGGCGAGGCCTTCATCGACCACGCGCGGGCCGTGCAGGCGGAGCTGCGCAGGGCCGGCGACCGGATCGCCGGCCTCGCCGACGGCGAGGCCGGCACCGTCACCGTCGGCACCCTGCTGACCGCCACCAACGTGCTGCTGCCCCGCTCCATCGCCTCGCTGAAGGCCGAACGCCCGGGCGTCACCGTGATCGTCCGAGAGGGCACCTTCGACTCGCTCGTCCCCCGCCTGGTCGACGGGGAGACCGACCTGATCCTGGGCCGGCTCAACCCGATCGAGGACCGGCCGGGCCTGCGCCAGATCCCCCTCTACAACGAGCCGGTCCTGCTGGTGGCCCGCGCCGGCCACCCCGCCGAGCAGGCCCGTACGCTGCCGGAGCTGCTCGGCTACCCGTGGATCCTCCCGCTTGAGCAGACCTCGCTGAGGCAGGAACTGGAGCAGGTGTTCCACCGCCAGGGGCTGGCACTGCCCGGAAACCGGGTCGAATGCACATCCATCCTGACGATCCGCTCTCTGCTCCTCGAAACCGACATGATCGCCGCACTTCCGGCGCTGTTCGTCAGCACCGACAGCCGGCTGGTGGAGCTGCCGGTGCCGCTCGCGTCCGTGCGGCGCTCGGTCGGCGTGACGCTGCCCGAGGCCCGCGCGCTCCCGCCCGCGGGCCGAGCCATGCTCTCTCACCTGCAGCAACAGGCGGAAAGACTCCGGCAGGACCAGGCGGGAAGACTCCGGCAGGCACTACCCGCCGACCCCGGCCGGGACGGCTGACCCGCCGCCGGAGGAGTCGGAAGGGGCTAGCGGGCCTGGCGCACGCCACGGCGCCAGATGTCGGTGATGGAGCCGGTGGCGGTGATGTCCCGGGTGGGGTCGCCTTCGACCAGCACCAGGTCCGCGCGGAGACCGGGGGCGATCCGGCCGCGGTCGGTCAGGCCGAAGTGGTGTGCCGGGACGCTGGTCGCGGCGGCGAGCGCCTCTTCGGCGCTGAGCCCGGCCTCGGTGAGCAGTTGCAGCTCGCGGTGCATGCCGGTGCCGTGGGCGGGCACGAACGGGGTGGCGTCGGTCCCGGCGAGCAGGGGCACGCCGGCTCGGCGCAGGGCCCGCAGCGCGCCGGCGGCGTTGACGGAGCTGCCGGGGCGGGCGCAGTCGGCGGTCTCCAGGTGTTGAGCGGTGATCGCCTCGAAGTAGGCGAGCGTGGTCACGACGGAGACGCCCTGGGCGCGGACCCGCTCGGCCAGCCGCTGCGAGGCCGGGTCGTCCGGCGCGAGGTCGGTCCACACGTGGGCCAGGCCGTCGACGCCGGCGTCGAGCGCGATCTCCACCTCGGACGCGGTGATCGCATGGGCGATGACCCTCAGCCCGGCGTCGTGTGCCGCCGCGGCGAGGGCGGCGGCGGTCTCCGGCGTCATGACCGGAAGGTCGGCGCCGTGCACCGCGCCGTCGTCGATGACGATCTTGAGATAGTCGGCTCCCTCGGCCAGCCGGGCCTGGACGAAGGCCGGAGCCTGCGCGGGGCCGGAGACGGAGTCGATCGTCGCCGCGTCGAGGCCGTCGAGGAGGGTGCCCGCCAGGGCCGCCAGCAGTTGGGTCGGGTGTCCGCCGGGTGCGGTGGCCAGGGTGCCCGCGCTGCGGAGATCGGCCACGTCGTCGTTCTCGGCGGCCAGCCGCCGCTGCTCCGTGAGGATCTGCGGGAGGCAGAACATGTCGAGTTCGGTGGTGACCCCGTACCGCAGTGCCTGGGCCAGGCTGCCGTCGAACACGTGCGTATGCGCGTCGATCAGCCCGGGCAGGAGCGTCCTGCCCGTCCCGTCGACCTCGACGTCGGCCGGGCGGCCCGCACCGGTGCCGACCACGGCGATCAGATCGTCCTCGATCACCACGTCGGCCGTCGCGATGGTCCGCTCGCCGTCGAACACTCTGACGTCGCGGATCAGTGTGCGCATCGAAGATCTCCTTTATGGGTCGTGAATTCTCGGACGCCACCACAGAGGGACGCCGGCGGCCGGCTGTGACATCGCCCTGAAGGCCGTGGCATGGATCACATCTCAGCCGTTCGTGTCACACTCCCGACGTGACGGGTCTCTTCGGCCGCGACAGATGAGGAGGTACGCCGTGACATCGATCCCATCGCACGCGACCGACGCCGCCATCGAGCGGGCCGTCACCGAGCAGTTCCTCGGCTATCGCGAGCTGCTGTTCTCGGTGGTCTACAACATGCTCGGCAGCGTCGCCGACACCGAGGACGCGCTGCAGGAGGTGTGGTTGGCCTGGTCCACCCGGCACCGCAGGCCGGACGCCGGACCGATCGAGAACGCCCGGGCCTATCTGGTGCGGATCGCGGTGAACCAGGCGCTCGCCCGCCGCGCGGACATGAGCCGCAGGCAGGAGACCTACGTCGGACCCTGGCTGCCGGAGCCGCTGGTCACCGCCGAGGACGACGTCGCCGGCACCGTCGAGCGCGCCGAATCGTTGTCGATGGCGATGCTGGTGGTGCTGGAAACCCTGTCACCGCTGGAACGGGCGGTGTTCGTGCTGCACGAGGTGTTCGGTTTCGGCCATCCGGAGATCGCGGGCATCCTCGGCCGTACGCCGGCGGCGGTCCGCCAGCTCGCGGCCCGCGCGCGCCGCCACGTCCACGCGCGCCGCCCCCGTCACCGGACCGAGCCGGACATCCACGCCCAGGTCACCGAGCGGTTCGCCGCGGCCGCCCTCGGCGGTGACCTGAAGGCACTGCTGGAGGTGCTGGCACCGGAGGTGACACTGTGGACCGACGGCGGCGGCAAGGGACCCGCCACCAGCCTGCGGCCCGTGCACGGCCGTGACCAGGTGGCCGCGCTGTTCGTGTCGGTCGCCACGGCGCTGCCCGCGGACGGGCTGGACATCCGCTACCGGCGGATGGCCGGCGACCCGTGCGCGCTCGTCTTCTCCGGCGACAGCCCGCTCGCCGTGGTCGTCGTGGATCTCACGCCCGACGGCGACCGGATCGCCGGCATCTACTCGGTCACAAATCCCGAAAAACTCACCGGGATCCGCTGAACACAGCGCCTTGCGGTCCTCTGGCCGGCACAGCACGGCCGCTTCCCCGCCCCTGAGCCGAGCGCGGCCGCGCGTGTTCGATCTCTGCTCCGGATCCCTGTCAGCGGGACGGGGACACCAGGCCCGCGTCGTAGGCCATGATGACCAGCTGTATCCGGTCGCGGGCATCGAGCTTTGTGAGCAGGCTGGCCACGTGCGCCTTGGCGGTGCCCGGGCTGATGTGCAGTCGGGCCGCGATCTCGGCGTTGGACAGGCCGCGCCCGACCAGGGTCAGCACCTCACGCTCCCGCCTGGTGACGCTCGCGAGCTCGCGCGGCTGAGGGGCGGGGGCGGGGCGGCGGGCGAAGTCCTCGATGAGGCGGCGGGTGACGCCGGGCGCGATCAGGGCGTCGCCGGCGGCGACGACGTGGACGGCGGACAGGATGTCCTCCAGCGCCATGTCCTTGACGAGGAACCCGCTCGCCCCGGCACGCAGCGAGGCGTGGACGTTGTCGTCGTCGTCGAACGTGGTCAGCATGATCACGCGGGTGGCGGGGGACTCGGCGATGATGGTCTGGGTGGCCTCGATGCCGTCCATGCCGGGCATGCGGATGTCCATCACCACCACGTCGGGGCAGAGCCGCCTGGTGAGCTGGACGGCCTGGGCTCCGGTCCCGGCCTCCGCGACGACTTCGACATCGGGGGCGGTGTCGATGACCATGCGCAGGCCGGCGCGGATCAGCGGCTGGTCGTCGGCGAGTACGACGCGGATCGTCATCGGGTCCTCACCCGGTCCGCCTCCGCCCGTACCCGGACGGCCGCATGTCCGGTCGAGGTCGCCAGCGGCAGGCGAGCGGTTACGCGGAAGCCGCCATCGGGCCGGGGGCCTGCGCTGAAGTCGCCGCCCAGCAGGGCTACCCGCTCTCGCATGCCGGCGATGCCGTGCCCGCTCCCCTCAAGCGCGGAGGTGGGAGTGACGGCGCCGCGTCCGTCGTCGACGACCTCGATGCGCAGGTCCTCGTCCCCGTAGCCGATCACGACCTGGCAGCGGCCTGTTCCCGCATGGCGCAGCACGTTGGTCACCGACTCCTGGACGATGCGGAAGGCGGAGCGGTCGACGGCGGCGGGCAGCGGGCGTGGCCGCCCGTGCCTGCGCACGTCCACGCGGACGCCGGCGGCCGTGGTCGTCTCGGCCAGCCGGTCGACGTCGGCCAGCCCCGCGGCAGGGGCCGGCTCGGGTGGCGCTCCAAGCCGCTCGCCTCCGGTCTCGCGGAGCACGCCGAGCATGTGCCGCAGTCCCCTCAGCGTCTGCCTGCTGGTGGCCTCGATCGCGTCCAGCGCCTGGCGCGCCTGCTCCGGCCGGTGGTCGATCACGCGGGCGCCCGCGCCGGCCTGGATGGCGATGATGCCGATGCTGTGCGCGACCGTGTCGTGCAGCTCGCGGGCGATGCGCAGCCGCTCGTCCGTGATCACCCGGGCCTCGGCGTGCGCGCGCAGCGCCCGGTCGTACGCGCGCCGCTGCCGGACGACCAGCCCGGCCATGCAGGCGACCAGGACACCCAGCCCGAGCAGGACCGACAGCGCCAGGAAGCCGGACGCCCAGCCGCGCAGGCCGTGGCGTAGCAGGTCCACCTGCCAGATCGTCTCCTGGACGACCAGCGTGACGGCGGCCGCGGCCAGGCCCGCGTGGCGCGGCCGGAGCGCGGTGAGCAGACCGACCAGGACGTCGGCCGCCAGGAAGAGCGGCCAGATCCGCTGCGCCGGCTGCCCCAGCGCCGCCGCCGCGACGATTTCCGTCAGCGACACCGCGAGTACCACGCCGGGCCATCGCCGCGCCCAGGCCAGGGGGACGGCCATGGCGACGGCGCAAGCGGCGTGGACGGTCCCCACGGGGAGCAGGCTTTCGCCGTCGATCAGCGTCATGGCGTACAGCAGTGGCACCAGGGCCGCCAGGCCGCACCAGGTGAGCAGGGTCCGCATGCCATGGGGCAGCCGTGACCAAAGGGGCGGTCTGGGCGTTTTGTCGCGCACTCGATTGATCGTAGTCATCCGCCTCCGGCCGGGCATCGGCCGGCGGGCGTATGCCCGCGGGCCACCCCCGCGCCGCGGAAACCGGCCCGCGGCCAGATCCGGCGCGCCGGTGATCTGCGACAGCGTTGGCGATCGTGATCGAAGTCAACGAACTGACCAAGCGCTACGGCGCGGTGACGGCGGTGAACGGCCTGACGTTCACCGTACGGCCGGGGCACGTCACCGGGTTCCTCGGCCCCAACGGCGCCGGCAAGAGCACCACCATGCGCATGATCCTCGGCCTGAACCGGCCCACCAGCGGAAGCGCCACCATCGACGGCCGCCCGTTCGACCGCCACAAGGCCGGACTGCGTCACGCCGGCGCGCTGCTGGACGCCGGCGATGTCCACGGCGGCCGCACCGCCACCGCCCACCTTCACGCGCTGGCCCGCGGCAACGGCCTGCCCCGCCGCAGAGTGGCCGAAGTGCTGGAGGAGGTGGGGCTGGCCGGGGTGGCGCGCCGCCGGATCGCCGGGTTCTCCCTCGGCATGCGCCAGCGGCTCGGCATCGCCGCCGCCCTGCTGGGCGACCCGCCCGTGCTGCTGTTCGACGAGCCGGTCAACGGCCTGGACCCCGAAGGCGTGCGCTGGGTACGCGGCCTGTTCCGCCGCCTGGCCGCCGAGGGCCGCACCGTGCTGGTCTCCAGCCACCTGATGAGCGAGATGGAGAACACCGCCGACCACCTCGTCGTCATCGGCCGCGGCGAGCTGATCGCCGCGCAGGCCCTGGCCGCGTTCGCCGCCCGCGGCGCCGGCGCCTCCGTCACCGTACGCACGCCCGACCCCGACGGGCTGGCCGCCGTCCTCACCCCGGCGGGCGCGGCCGTGCGGCCGGCGGACGGCCGGGCCCTGACCGTGACCGGGCTGAGCGCCGCCCGCATCGGCGAGCTGGCCCATCAGCACCGGATCATGCTGCACGAGCTCGCCCCGCGCACCGCCTCGCTGGAGCAGGCGTTCATGGAGCTGACCGCCGACCGCGCGGACTACCGGGCCGACTCCCGCGTGGACTACCGCGTGGACTCCCGTGCGGACTACCGGGCCGACTCCCGTGCGGACTCCCGCGTGGACTCCCGGGCCGGTGACCGGCGATGACCGCCCCCCGCTTCCGCGACCTGCTGGCCGCCGAGTGGATCAAACTCTTCTCCCTGCGCTCGACCTTCTGGCTGATCGGCCTGGGCACGCTGGCCATCGTCGGGTTCGCCGCCCAGAGCAGCCTCGATGCCTACCGCGGCTGGCCGGACTTCACGGCGATGGAGAGGGCCCGGTTCAACCCCCTCGACGAGACGTTCAGCGGCCTCTCCGCTTCCCTGCTCGTGATCGGCGCCGGCAGCCTGGGCGCCCTGACGATCGTCGGTGAGTACGCCACCGGCCTGATCCGCACCACCCTCACCGCCGTCCCGGCCCGCCACCGCGTCGTGGCCGCCAAGCTTTCCGTCGTGGCCGCCGTCACGCTCGTGACCGGCGCGCTCATCTCGGCGGGCACGTTCGGTGTCAGCCAGGCCATCCTGTCCGGCCGCGGGGTCGCCGTCTCGCTCGGCGACCCCGGCGTGCTGCGCGTCCTGGCCGCCAACGCGCTGCTCGCACCGGTGTCCGCGCTGGTCGGCATGGGGATCGGCGCGCTGGTACGGCACACCGCCGCCGCCGTCGTCACGGTCTGCGCCGTGCTGGTCATCGTGCCGACCTTCCTGCGGCCCACCGTCCACCAATGGGCCAACGACCTGTACGCCCTGGTCCCCTTCTATGTCTGGCGCACCTGCCTGGGCCTGCCCCAGGTCCGGGACGACCCGGCCCTGCCCACGGTGGCCGGCTCGTGGGCCACCTTCACGCTCTGGCCACTGGCCGCCGCTCTCTTGACCCTGATCGTCATACGTCGCCGCGACGTATGACCGCCCCGATGACCACCCCGACGAGGAGAAATCCCATGACGACACAGACCACTCGGGCCCGCCTGCTGGCTGCCGCCCTGGCGGCCTGCCTCACCCTGCCCGTCGTGGCCTGCGCCACGACGGCCGCCTCGGCGTCCGGACAGCCCACCCCCGCTCCCACCGCCGCGGCCGCCGCCGTCCTGCTGGAGCTCCCCCGCCCGACCGGACCGGATCCGGTCGGCCGCGACATCCTCCACCTGGTCGACGACAGCCGCAGGGACCCGTGGGTACCGGAATCGGGCCCCCGCCGGCTCATGGTCTCGATGTACTACCCCGCCCGCTCGGCCGGCGGCGGCCCGGCCCCCTACATGACCACCGCGGAGGCCGCCTCGCTGCTGCGACGCAAGGCCCCGGGCGTCCGACTCCCCGCCGAGACCGTCAGCGCCACCCGCACCCACGCCCACACCGGTGCCTCCGCCAAGCCCGGCCGCCATCCGCTGGCGGTGCTCTCTCCCGGCCTCGGCCTCCCGCGCGCCAGCCTCACCTTCCTGGCCGAGGACCTGGCCAGCCGCGGCTACGTCGTCGCGCTGGTCGACCATGCCTACGAATCCTCCGGCACGACCTTCCCCGACGGCCGGACCATCACCTGCGCTCCGCTGTGCGACCGGCCCAAGCCTCCCGAAGGCGGGCAGGCGACCATCACCAAGAACCGGAGCAAGGACATCAGCTTCGTCATCGACGAGCTGACCGGCCGGCACCCCACCTGGCGGAAGGCCCGCATGATCGCTTCCAAGCGGATCGGCATGGCAGGTCACTCTCTCGGCGGCGACGCCGCTGCCGCCACCATGGCCGCCGACAGGCGCGTGCGGGCCGGGGTGAACCTGGACGGGACCTTCCATCCCGCCCCCGCACTCCACCGCCCCTTCCTGCTGCTGGGCAGCCAGGCCGACCACGTCCCCGGCAAGGACCACACCTGGGACGAGGGCTGGGCGAAGATGCGTGGCTGGAAGCGATGGCTCACCGTGACCCGGACCGACCACATCAGCTTCACCGACCTGACCATCCTGCAGAAAGCGGTCGGCAGGTCGGGCCCGGACGATCTGTCGCCACAGCGCTCGCTGGAGATCACCCGCACCTATGTCGCCGCATTCTTCGACCTGCACCTGAAGGGCAGGGAGCAGCCGCTGCTCAACGGTCCGTCACCGGCCGACCCCGAGGTCGCCTTCCACAACCCCTGACCCCGCGGCCGGCCTCGGGGACCGATCGGGGATCTCCGCTCCGAGGCCGGCCAGGCCCCGCTCCCCGCCCCGGTGCCGAGTCCGCGCCGAGGGCGGGGCCGTACGCGCGGCGATGGATCGATCACGGTCGCGCTCCCGGAAGCGGATCCGGCACCCGCGAGGAGCCGCTTTCTCCTGCTTGATCATCGGAAGCCTCTCAAGATCACCAAAAGTTGACAGACGAGCACGCGGATCGCTCCCGCCGGCCGGTGACGGAGCAGGATGTCGATCACCCAGGACGGCCCGGAGCGGGCGGGGTGTGACGAAGGGAAGCCGGCAGTGTCGAAAAGCCGTCTCGGCAGCTCATTGGCGGGCGCCGTCAGCTTGGTCGCGATGATGGCGGTGGTGGCGCCGCCCGCTCGGGCCGGCACGTGTGCCGCCTCCACCGCCTGTCCCACCACGGTGACGTTCACGGTGACCGCCCCGGACGGGCTGACCATCAGCGTGCCCAACGGCCCGGTCAACCTCGGCAGCGGCAACCCGGGCACCCAGATCAGCGGGCAGCTCGGCTCGGTCACGGTCTCCGACCAGCGCGCCGCGCTCACCGCGACGTGGACGGCGTCGGTGGTCGCGGCCCCGGGCGGCTTCACCACCGGCGGCGGAACGGCCGCCGAGACCGTCCCGAACACCGCGGTGCTGTACTGGTCCGGTCCGGCCACCGCGACGACCGGCACCGGCACCTTCGTCCCCGGGCAGGTGAACGCGGCGGCCGCCCAGACGCTGGACGTCTCGCGCACCGCCTTCAGCAAGACGACCGGGTCCGGTGACAACTCCGCCACCTGGAACCCGACCATCGTGATCAACATCCCCGCCCAGGCGGTGGCGGGCACCTACACCGGAACGATCAACCACTCCGTGGCCTGATGACGGTGACGGGCCGGGCCGAGGACGCCGCCGCCCCCGCTCGGGCGCTCCACGCCGACGCTGGTCGGATGAACTACCGTGGTCGGCCATGAGGGTTCTCATCACCGGCGGCAGCGGGTTCCTCGGCGGCGAGCTCGTGCGCCAGGCTCTGGCGGCGGGTCACGAGGTCGTCGCGACCTGTCTGACCCGGCCGGGGGAGATCGCCGACGCCGACTGGCGGCCCCTCGACCTCCGCCGCCGCCAGGACGTCGCCGCCCTGATCGGCGCCCGCCGGCCGGATGCGGTCATCAACGCCGCGTTCCGCCAGGCGGACTGGACGGTCACGGCCGACGGCGCCGCGCACGTGGCCCTCGCCGTCGCGGCCGCCGGCGGGCGCCTGGTCCACGTCTCCAGCGACGCGGTCTTCTCCGGCGCCCGGATCCGCTACGACGAGACCTGCGCCCCCGACCCGATCAGCCCCTACGGCGCGGCGAAAGCCGCCGCGGAGACGGCGATCAAGGCGATCTGCCCGGCCGCGGCGATCGCCCGGACCTCGCTCATCGTCGGCGACGGCGGCTCGTCCCACGAGCGCCTGGTGCACGCGCTGGCCACCGGCCGCCGCCAAGGGGTGTTGTTCACCGACGACATACGCTGCCCCGTGCACGTCGCCGACCTCGCCGCGGCGCTGCTGGAGCTCGCCGGCTCCGGCCACGCCGGGGTGCACCACGTCGCCGGCGCCGACGCCGTCAGCCGCTACGACCTCGGCCTGCTCATCGCGGAACGCGACGGGCTCGACCCCTCCGCGCTGCCCCGCGGCCGGCGGGCCGACACCGGCATCCCCGGCCCGCTGGACGTACGCCTGGACGGCGCGGCCACCCGGCGACGGCTCCGAACCGTCCTGCGCGGCGCCCGGCGATTCCTGCGGCCGGGAGAATCGTCGGCGGCCGCGGCCGTACCGGCGGACGAGCGCCGCGATGTCAGCCCGCGGGAGTGGCCGGGACCGTGCCGGGGCGGGACGGGGCGAGCACCGCGGTGACCGCCTGGCGCAGGGACGTGGCGGGGTGACCGAGAACCCGCTGGAGATCTTCGGTCTGGGTCTCCAGCGCCCCGGCGCGCACCTGACCGTTCAGCCAGCGCAGCGCGCCGCTCGCGCCGTCGGGGACCTCGCGGTGGGCGACCGGGACGCCCGAAACCTGGCCGAGGACCTGGGCGAGCTGTGGGTAGGTCCACAGCGGACCGGTGAAGTCGTAGCCGCGGCCCAGATGCCCCTCGCCGGTCAGCACGTTGGCGGCGGCCTCGGCGAGGTCGGCCCGTGACGCGGTGTTGAGCGCGCGCCCGCCGGTGCTGTCGGTCAGCTCGCCGGAGGCGACGGCGGCCCGCAGGCCGGAGTTGAGGAACGCCTCGCTGTAGTAGGGGTGGCGCAGCATCGTGTACGGCAGGCCGCTGCCGAGGATGGCCCGCTCGGTGGCGTGGTGGGCCTCGGTGACCCCCGTACCGTCGGTGCCGGCGCCCAGGAAACTGGTGTAGGCCAGGGCGCCGACGCCGGCGGCCCGGGCCGCGTCGACCGCGGCCAGGTGCTGGGCGAGGCGGCGGGCGGGGTCCAGTTCGGGGGAGGAGATCAGCAGCAGCCGCCTGGCTCCGCCGAACGCCTCGCGCAGGCCCGCCGGGTCGTCGTAGTCGCCGTGCCGCACCTGGACCCCGCGAGCCGCGAGGTCGGCGGCGGCTGCGGGGGTCCGCACCACGGCCACGACCTCACCGGCGGGGACCTGGGTGAGCAGCCGGTCGATGACCAGGCGGCCGAGCATTCCGGAGGCGGCGGAGATAACGATCATGGGAGCTCCAGTGATCACCGGGGGAGGAGACAGCCGAAACTATCCGTACGACGAGGAGCGGCGGAAATGGTTTTCCCGCCCGCCGAGGACGTGGCGGGATGTCGCGGACGGCCGATAGCGTGCGGGACATGGACGACAAGGTTCACGATTCCCCGACCGGTTGGGTCGCCAAGCACATCCGGCAGTACGTCGAGTCGGACGGCGCGAAGGGTCACTTCTACTACGGCAGGCCGGCGCTGCTGCTGACCACCGTGGGCCGCAAGTCCGGGCTGCGGCGGCGCACCCCGCTCATCTACGGCCGGGACGGCGATGCCTACGTGGTCGTCGCCTCCAACGGCGGAGCCGCCGACCACCCGCTGTGGTACGCCAATCTGGAGGCGGAGCCGCAGGTGGGAGTGCAGGTCGGCGCCGAGACGTTCACGGCGGTCGCGCGGACCGCGACCGCCGAGGAGAAGCCCGCGCTGTGGGAGCAGATGGTCGGGATCCACGGCGAATACGCCGATTACCAGCGAAAGACCAGCCGGGACATCCCCGTGGTGATCCTCACCCGCGTCTGAGACCCCGGCGCGGGCCGGCCGGCGCCTGATGCCCGCCGAGCCCCGGGGCGGACCCCACCGTGCCGGTTTCCGTGCGGTCAGCCCGCTTACAAGCGGAGCGCAAGCGGCGCCTGGCACGCTATACCCCATCCGTAACAGAGGGGTTATATGTTTGGGATTGTCCGTCCGTGTCGCCATGGGATGTGCAGCGGGCTTTTCAAGGAGTGGATGGCGCACCTGTGCGGGCTCTGCCTGGCGCTCCGCGACGAACACGGTCACAGCTCCCGGCTGGTGACCAACTACGACGGCCTGCTCGTCTCGGTGCTCACCGAGGCGCAGACGGTCGCCTCCTCGCCGCGGCGCCGGGCCGCGGCCTGCGCGCTGCGCGGGTTCAAGGGCGCCGACGTCGTGGAGGCCGAGGGAGTGCGGCTGGCGGCGTCGGTCTCGCTGATCCTGGCCGCGGGCAAGGTCAGGGACCACGTCGCGGACGGGGACGGCATCTACGCGCGCAAGCTGGTGGCCTCCGCCGCCGAGCGGGTCGCCACCCGCTGGTCGGCCGCGGGACTGCGCACGGCCGCGACCCTCGGGTTCGCTCCGGAGCCCCTGACCCGGGCGGTGGAGGAGCAGTCCCGGCTGGAGAGCACTCCGGGCCTGGGCCTGCTGGAGCTCACCGGCCCCACCGAGGCCGCGGTCGCCGCCGCCTTCGGCCACACGGCCCTGCTCACCGGCAAGCCGCACAACCGCGAGTCGCTGGAGGAGGCGGGACGTTACTTCGGCCGCCTGGCCCACCTGCTCGACGCGGTGGAGGACCTGGCGCGGGATCGCGCCGGCGGCGCCTACAACCCGCTGATCGCCTCCGGCGCCGACCTGGAGACCGCCCGGCGGCACTGCGAGGACGCGCTGCTCGGCCTGGAGCTGGCGGTGGCCGAGCTCGACCTGGAGCGGCGGAGGCTGGTCAAGACGTTGCTGGTCAAGGAGGTCGGGCGCTCGGTCACCCGCGTCTTCGCCGAGGCCGAGAAGGAGACCCCGGAGGCACCGCCGCGCGACCCCCGGCTCAAGCCGGATCCGGGCGGCCTGCTGTCGCTGATGTGCTTCACGGCCGCCTGCTGCACCTGCGGCCTGTACCGGCCTCCCTGGGACGAGGACCGTTACAAGTCCTGTGGCGAGCGGTGCGACGGCAGCGGCTGCGACGCCTGCGGCTCGTGCTGCGAGGGCTGTTCGGGTTGCGGTGACTGCTGTTCAGGCTGTGGTGACTGCTGCAACTGCAGCTGCGACTGCTGAGCCCCTGCCGCCGCCCGTGGCCGGCGTGCGCCGTCGTACGTGCCGGGCTTCAGAGGTCGATCCGGACGCTGACCTGCGACCCCAGCTCCCGGAAGCCGAGTGCCCCGGCGACGCGCCGGGACGGTTCGGGACGCGCTCTCCACTGCGGCACCATCCCGTTGTCCAGCGCGTCCGCGACCGCCGCCGAGGCGACGGCCCGGGCGAGGCCACGGCTCCGGTGGCGGCGGGCGGTCAGGACGGACAGATGCGCCACCGCGCCCGGCCAGGACCGGTACCCGGCGGCGGCGACCACGTCCTGGCCGTCGCGGACGACGAAGGCCGCCGAGGAGATCTCCTCCATCCCGCTCTCGTCGGCGTCCGCGCCGTCCACCCCGGCCAGCAGGGCGCGGACGCCGGGATGCCCCGCCGGCAGCCTCTCGACGGGGGCGCCCTCGTGCGCCGGTGTGAAGTCCCCGGCGTCGAGATAGGCCGGCGTCGCCGGGCCCAGGACATCGGCGACGGCCAGCGCCGCCCGGAGCAGGTCGAGGTCGACCCTCACCTCTCCCGCCTGATCGAGCAGTGCGGCCCGCAGGGGGTCGGCCAGCCGGGCGTCGGGCACCGTGGCGATCGCGGCACCCCGCAGTGCGACGATGCCCGCCCACTGCGGCGGGCACAGCCATGATTCCGCGGAGGTGACCACGCTCACGCCCCCTCGCGGGGGAAAGGTGACGGGCACGCGGGCCAGGCCCGCCCACATCTCACACGCACGGTCCAGGGCGCTGGGCGACATGCGCCCATGATCGCCCAATTGCGGAGGCCGGGGCCAGCGGGTTTGTCCCGTCCCCCCGCGTCCCCGGCGACGGGAGCTCATTTTAATGAGACGAGACGATCCGTCTTGACAGGTCGGCGGCGGCGGTGCATAGTTGCCATTCAGAGCGAGACGGATCGTCTCGCCGGAGCCTGGAGAGAAGAGGTCGCCCTGACACCGACTGCCCAGCCGCGCGAGGCCGGTCCCGCCCGTCCCGGACCCCTCGTCCCAGCCCGCCCACGTCGAACGGCCATGCCGGCAGTCAGGAGGACGCCCATGCACACCGCCCATCCATCACCCGACACCCAGCTCGTCCTGTCCGAGGTGACCAAACGGTACGACGACCACGTCGTCCTGGACCGGGTCTCCTTCACCGTCAAGCCCGGTGAGCGGGTCGGCGTGATCGGCGACAACGGTTCCGGCAAGTCCACGCTGCTCCGGCTCATCGCCGGACGCGAGCGCCCCGACAACGGAGCCGTCACCGTCACCGCGCCCGGCGGCATCGGCTACCTCGCCCAGACCCTCGGCCTGCCCGGGGACGCCACCGTGGGCGACGCCGTCGATCTGGCGCTGGCCGACCTGCGCGACCTGGAGGCCCGGATCCACCGGGCCGAGAGCGGGCTGGGCGGAGCCGCGCCGGCCGAACTGGACGCCTACGCCGAGCTGGTGGCGCGCTTCGAGGCGCGGGGCGGCTACCAGGCCGACACGCGGGTCGAGATCGCGCTGCACGGGCTCGGCCAGCCCGGCCTGGACCGGGACCGCCCGCTCGGCACGCTGTCGGGCGGCCAGCGGTCACGGCTCGCGCTCGCCGCGACCCTGGCCGGGGCGCCCGAGCTGCTGCTGCTGGACGAACCCACCAACGACCTCGACGACGAGGCCGTGGCCTGGCTGGAGGAGCACCTGCGCGGCTACCGGGGCACCGTGGTCGCCATCACCCACGACCGCGTCTTCCTCGACCGGGTCACCTCGGCCATCCTGGAGGTCGACCACGATCGGCGCGCCGTCCACCGCTACGGGAACGGCTACGCCGGATTCCTGGCGGCCAAGGCGGCCGCCAGGGCACGCTGGGCGCGCGAGCACGAGGCCTGGCGCGCCGATGTGGACCGGCACGCGGCGCTGGCCGCCTCCAACACCAGGCGGCTGGCCGCCATCCCGCGGAAGGCCCCCTCGGCCTTCAGCGGCGCCGGCGCCTTCCGCGCGAGATCGCGGGCGCACGGGGCGATGAGCAGGATCCGCAACGCCCGCGAGCGGCTGCAGAAGCTCACCGGTGACCCGGTCCCACCGCCGCCGGTCCCGTTGCGCTTCACCGCGCGCATCGCCACGCTCCGGGTCAACTCTCCGGGCGGCGATGTGTTCGACGGCATCGCGATCATGAACACGTTGC